>CAIPUP010000096.1 GCA_903868285.1 uncultured beta proteobacterium | reverse complement strand
CACAGCGCGCCTTGCGCGCCTGGGGTGTGGCAAGACCCTGGCACAGCCCGGCAAAGCTCTGCCGAAAAGCGGAAACAGCTTGCCACCCGCTTCTGACGAGAATTCCTAAGTATTTGAAAATAAACAATTTTTTAGCGGGCACGGGTTCTGCTTAGTAGCCGTACCCGAAGCTTCGAGCCTCTGCCATGTTCAATCATTGCTTTACCCGTTTCGCCGCGTCCGACCAGGGCCTGACCCTGCGTCGGCCGGCCTTTGTCTTGCTCGTGCTTATGTTCGCCACCCTGCTGTTGCAGTCGTTCAGATTGCCAGCCAGCGCCGCGCAGAGCGTGGTCTCGGCCACAGTGACCAGCCCGGCAGCTAGCGGCAGTAGCGGCAACGCGATAGCAGCGACCGAGCAAACTGCAGCCACGCGCGTGCTTTTCAGTCTGCCGCCCGGACTGAAATATGCGTTGTTGGCACTGCAGAACCCCGAACGGCTGGTGGTTGATTTTCCGCTGTCTCGCGTACCACCAGCGATCAAGGCCATGGCCGAGCAATTTGATCCCAAGGACCCGCTCATCAAAGCGGTGCGCTACGGACAATTCAAGCCAGGTGTGGTGCGGGTGGTATTCGATCTGAAACAGCAGGTTGATGTCAGCGCCGAACGCAGTGCAGCGCAGGCGCCGGGCATAGCCGACGGGAAGCAAGCCCAGCAACTTGTTTTGCGTTTGCAGCCCAAGTCGGTGACACCATCGACCAGCGCACTGGCCATGCAAGCGGATGCGCCGGTGCCAGTGGCTAGCCCTGGCGCCAGCTCCGGCGCCGCAGTCACCCCTGGCACTGTCGCGAACAATGCCGCGGCAACAAGCACTGCGGCAACAAGCACTGCGGCAACAAGCGCTGCGACATCAAACACTGCAACAACAAGCCCCACCACAACCAGTACCGCACAACCTGCCCTGATCGCCGGCAATAACGGCGAGCGCACGCAACAATCCACGCCGATGCCGCGTGCCAGTACGGCTACGGCCAGTGCTGGCCGGCCCTCTCGACCCATGTCGTTGTCAACGCAAACCGGTTTCGATATCGGACTTGAGAATTCCGAGTACCGCTGGCGTGATTGGGCCGGCGGGCAACCGTACTCACAGGCAACCAGCAGCCGCGTTGGCATGACGGTGGGTTTCACCCAGGTCTTTGAGGTGGACGAGGACGATGTCTTCGTTCGTGTGGAGTCTGGCTACAGCACCGGCAACACCACCCGGAAAGTTCGCTCTGCCGCCAATCCGGATGCATTGAAGGATGCGGGAAAAAAATCCGAACCCTGGTGGGACTCACGCCTCATCGTCGGGTCGGATTGGAATTTTCGCGATTTCTCCATGGTGCCCTATGTCGGTATTGGCTACCGGGCACTGAAAACCACGGCTGCATTGAACCTGCCTGCGTCAGGAAGCTATCGGCGCGATATTCAGCATCATTACATCCCTATCGGACTTACTTTCCGTCACAGTCTTCCCAATGGGGCCAGACTCAGTTCCAACCTTGAGTACGATCATTTCGTCAGCGGCAAAGTCACCAGCTACTACGCAGAGGACCCTGAGACAAACGCGCAGGCGATAGGCACGGTCAAAAATGCGCTCAAAAAAGGTCTGGGAATGCGCGGCAGCGTCATGTACGAACAGGACCCGTGGTCTATCGGGCCATTCTTCCGGTTCTGGAAAGTCGGTGCCTCCGACTCTATCCAGGTCAAGAGTGTCGGCGACGTTTATGAAGGTATTAATAAGTCGTACGAAATCGGCGTGAACGCCAGATACCGCTTTTAAGCAGCGACGCCGAGCCCGTTCTTGACTTCCCGATCCGCGTTCCCCCGGCGCGGTTCTGGGCTAGTATCGCAGCGCTGTTGCTGGCGATAAATCGGCGGTGAATCGGGGGAGGCTTACATGTCAAAGTCGCAAGGTGTCGCGGTGCGCGTGCTACACGCATCCGTAATCAAGGCATTGTTGGTTTGGAAGCGTGTGCAGACAGGGTTGCTGCTTGCAGTGCTATCGGTGCTTGGCATCAACCATGCGCTGTCACAGACACCGGCCGCGTCAGCGGCCAGTTCCTCGGGCTGGCCCAACAAACCGATCAAGTTCATCGTGCCGTTTCCTCCCGGCGGTGGTGCCGATGCCATGGCACGTGTCATCGCCACAGAGTTGTCGCGCACGCTTGGACAGCAATTTGTCATTGAAAACCGTGGCGGAGGCGGTGGCACCATCGGTGTTGCGGCTGGCATGAAGGCCGCGCCGGATGGTTACACGGTGTTTCTCGGTGCCACCGGTGCCCTGGCCATCAGCCCGACCCTGATGCCCAATCTCTCCTATGACCCGACGCGCGACATGGCGCCCATCAGCAAGCTGGCGATTTCTCCCTTGGTGCTGACCGTGCCGCTCAACAGCCCGATCAAGACCCTGGCGGATTTCCTCGCGGCTGGCCGGCAAAAGCCTTCGGCGCTGTCGTATGGCACGGCTGGCAATGGCACAGCGCATCATCTTGGGGGCGAGCTGCTCAAGCAGATGAGCAGCATCGAGATGACGCATGTGCCCTACAAGGGCAGCGGTCCGGCTTCGGTGGATGTGCTGGCTGGGCAAATACCGGCGGCCATCATCGATACCACGGCCGCTTTGCCGCATGTGCGGGCTGGCAAGCTGCGCGCCATTGGTTCGCTGGGCGAGCGTCGCACCTCGCTGGCACCGGACATTCCCACTCTGGCTGAACAGGGTCTGCCAGGCTATGACGCTGGTGGCTGGTTCGTGCTCGGTGCGCCGGCCGGTACGCCGATGGAAATCATCCGTCGCATCAATGCCGCGACCGTGGCGGCACTGGCGCAGCCCGAGGTGCGCGAGCGCACCATCGCGTCGGGCAATGAGCCCATCTCCAGTACGCCCGAGGAGTTGGGGAGTTTCATTCGCAATGAGCTGGCTAAAAACGCACGCGTGATCAAGGCCGCAGGGATCAAGGCCGAGTGATGATTCAAGCAATGGCAGCCTTTGCCTCGGCCATGTGCTGACAGCGAGCTGCTGACGCACTATCCGATTCCTAAATTCTTCAAGGCACCATCGCCATGCGCATGAAACTGACGTTTCTCGGTGCCACTGGAACTGTGACCGGTTCCAAGACTTTGCTGGAGTACACCAGCCCGCATGCGGCCCAGGGTACGCAATCGGTACTGATCGATTGCGGCCTGTTCCAGGGCTACAAGCAGCTGCGCCTGCGCAACCGCGAGCCGCTGCCGTTTCAGCCGGCCGCGCTGTCAGGCGTGGTGCTGACGCATGCGCATATCGATCATTCCGGCTATCTGCCCTTGCTGGCCAAGAACGGCTTTCGCGGCAATGTGTGGTGCACCGAGGCCACCGCCGAGTTGTGCGCCATTCTGTTGCCCGATAGCGGTCACCTGCAGGAAGAGGAGGCCGAGTACGCCAACCGTGGTGGCTTCAGTCGTCACAGTCCGGCGCTGCCGCTGTACACCGAGGCCGAGGCGCGCAAGGCCTTGCGTCTGTTGACGCCGCTGCCATTGGGGCGTGAGTTCTCGCCGGCGGCCGGCCTGAGTGCGCGCTTCTGGGGCGCTGGCCACATTCTTGGCGCGGCTGGCGTGAGCCTGACCGCCGAGGGCAGAACGCTGAGTTTCTCCGGAGATCTCGGTCGGCCCAATGACCCCATCATGTGCCAGCCGCAGGTGCCGGCGGCCTCGGACTGGCTGGTGCTGGAGTCAACCTATGGCAACCGTCGGCATGATCACACCGACCCGACGCTGCAATTGGCCGAGGTGGTCAATCGCACCATTGCACGCGGTGGCAAGGTGGTGATTCCGGCCTTTGCCGTCGGGCGTGCCCAGTCGCTGTTGTTTTATCTGTGGCAGCTCAAGCGCAGCGGCAAGATACCCAAGGGTTTGCCGGTGTATCTCAATAGCCCGATGGCAGTGGACGCCACCGCGCTCTATGTACGCTTTCATGCCGAGCATCGGCT
>CAIPUP010000095.1 GCA_903868285.1 uncultured beta proteobacterium | reverse complement strand
GTGGACGGACAGGGATCTCTGCAAGCGCTGTGGTTTCTGAACCCGCAAGAACAGATGATCAGGATCGAGCGTCGGGCCAACACCGGCGCCGAGCAATTCTCAGTGGCGCAGGAAGCCACCCAGCTCGGACGTGACATCGTCACTAAATCCGGCGAGATCCGCAGCTCGCTGTTTGCCGCCACCGATGCGGTGGGATTGCCAGATCATGTCGCGATGCAAATCGCCGAGATTTTTTCTGGCGACATCGACTTTCATCGTGACCTGCGCAAGGGCGATCGCTTCAGCGTGGTGTTCGAGCAGTTTCATCAAGCCGGTCGGTTTGTTCGTACCGGGCGAGTGCTAGCGGTCGAGTTCATCAATGGCAAGCGCAGCCTGCAGGCGGTCTGGTTCGAAGGCGCGGACAACAACAAGGGCTATTTCAGCCCGGACGGTAAAAATCTGCGCAAGGCCTTCCTGCGCTCACCGCTGGAGTTCTCGCGCGTCACTTCCAGCTTTGGCATGCGTCAGCATCCGATTCTGCAAAGCTGGCGTGCACACATGGGCGTGGACTATGGCGCACCGAAAGGCACGCGGGTACGTGCGACGGCTGACGGTGTGGTGGACTCGGTCGGCATGCAAGGCGGTTACGGCAATATGGTGGTGTTGCGCCACCCGGGGGGTATCACCACCGCCTATGCCCATCTGTCGGGCTTCGCTGCCGGCGTGCGCAAAGGCGCGCGTATCGCGCAGGGCGAGACTGTGGGCTTCGTAGGTCAGACCGGCTGGGCGACAGGTCCGCATCTGCACTACGAGTTCCGCGTCAACAACCAGCATCGAAACCCGCTGACGATCGCCCTTCCTGCGGCCCAACCGCTGGGCGAGCGCGAGATGGCAGCGTTTCGCCAAGGCACTGGCGCTCTGATCGCTCGGCTGGAACAGCTACGCGAGACCCGCATCGCCTTGCTGGAGTAGCGCCGTCGTGGCCCAGCCGATTACCCATGGAGCCTGCTTCATCGGGGTAATGTCGGGCACCAGTCTGGATGGCATCGATGCGGCGCTGGTGTGCTTTGACAGCACCGATAACACGTGCGCCCCCGACCCGGCGACACCACTCGCTCCGCAGCTACTGGCCACGCAAAGCCTGGACATTCCCGTCCCTCTGCGCCGGCAACTGTTGGCATTGCACACACCGACGCATGACGAACTGCATCTGTCTGCCCTGGCGGCGCGCGATATCACGCGTTGCTATGCCGAGGCCTGCGCCCCGCTACTGGTGGCCGCTGCGGCAAAGGGGTATCGGGTTGCCGCCATAGGCTGTCATGGTCAAACGGTGCGACATCGGCCTGAATCGGGCTACAGCCTGCAACTCCATCAACCTGCCCTACTGGCCGAGCTGACTGGTCACACGGTCATTGCCGATTTTCGTAATCGGGATATCGCCGCTGGCGGACAAGGTGCGCCACTGGTCCCGGCCTTCCATGCCGCCTGCTTTCAGCATCCCGAGCAGCATCGCGTCATCGCCAATCTGGGCGGTATCGCCAATCTGACTGATCTGCCAGCCCTAAGCTCCGGTGACGCGGTGACTGGCTTTGATTGCGGCCCGGGCAACATGCTGCTGGACGCTTGGATGCGTCGACAGTGCGGTCTGCCCTTTGACAACGATGGCAAATTTGCTGCTTCGGGACAGGTCAATGCAGCCTTGCTGGAGCGCTTGCTGCAAGAGCCCTATTTCGCCCTCAGCCCCCCCAAGAGCACCGGTCGCGATCTGTTCGGAGAAGCATGGCTGGAATCTCTGCCCCTGACCGAGATTGCTGCGCAAGATGTGCAGGCAACGTTCTCAGCGCTCACTGCTAACAGCCTGGCTCAGGCACTGTTGCGCGACTGTAGTGCCAGCAGCAAGCCAGATAGCCTGTGGTTATGTGGTGGCGGGGCGCGCAATGTTGATCTGGTGCAGCGCATTGAACAAGCCTTACCGGGCATCCACGTCGGGTTGACCGATCAACTGGGCCTGCCTGGCGCCTGGATCGAAGCCATGGCCTTTGCCTGGCTCGCCAGACAAACCCTGCTGGGCTTGCCTGGCAATCTGCCGCAGGTCACTGGCGCAGCAGGCCTTCGAATACTAGGGGCGATCTATCCGGCCTGATCAGACCGAGAAAGAAGATCCGCAACCACAGGTGCTGGTGGCATTGGGGTTCTTGATCACGAACTGCGCGCCTTCCAGACCCTCGGTGTAATCAATCTCTGCACCGGTCAGATACTGATAGCTCATGGCATCGATGAGCAGACTGACACCGGCCTTGTTCACCACCGTGTCGTCCTCGTTCTGCACTTCATCGAAAGTGAAACCATATTGGAAACCGGAACAGCCGCCACCGGTCACGAAGACACGCAGTTTGAGCGCGTCATTACCTTCTTCAACGATCAGCTCTCGTACCTTGGCCGCAGCGCTATCCGAAAACACCAACGGATCGGGCATAGCCAAGGGTGTATCAGTCACAGCATTCATGGTTTGATCTCCAGTCAGCACTCCGATGAGCACTCGAAACGAATTATCGGGCCGCAGCCCCGCGCATTCAACCCGAAGCAGGGAAGGGTTTTAGGCTGTCGCGCTATTGCTGGTTGCGAGCTTCAGCTCCACGGTTCGGGTCTCGGACGACTTATGGATCAATCGTCCTTCTATGACCGCACCCAGATGCATTTCCAGACGGTTGTAGTGCACGTCACCCGTAATGCGTGATTTGGCTTGTAACTCCATAAATTCACTGGCGTGCACCGGTCCATCGATGGTGCCGTTCACCACCAGATGGCTGACATGGATTTCACCGGTGATATGCCCGGGCTCGCTGATGACCAGCGTGGACGCCTCATCGCCGGAGGCCACCACGTCACCCAAAATTTCACCATCGACGCGCAGGCCACCGACAAAACTGACGCTGCCACTGATCTTGGTACCAGCACCAATCAGGCTGTCGATACGGTTCTGCGGCTTGTTTTGCTTCTTGAACATGTTTTCTCTCCTGATCAGGAAAGCTTGAGCAACTGGGTTGCCCGGGGCTGACTCGACCCCGACTCGAAAATACGCACCTGAACCGAAACCACCTTCGCGCCGGCGGGCACTTTAAAAGCACCTTCTGCGCGGTGAAAATATTTGAACGCCAATTTAAAACCGTTGCCACTACTGGCCGACTTATTGGTGGCGCTCTCGGGTTCGGGCAAGTTCATCATAGCACTGCGTCCATCCGCGCCCTCTATCTGCACCAGTAACTGCAAGTTACCGACAAATTCACGCTGTCGCGCCCCCTGCACCACCAGCAAACGATAGCGGTATTCACCGGCTGCGCCTTCCTGCTCGACGCGAAAACGATTGATCACCAGTTTGTCGCCACCACCCGGAACCAGATTCTCGAAGAACGCCAAGTCTTCTTTCAGGCGATTGTTCTCATCCTCCAGCGCCTTGACCTGTGCCCCAAGCCGGCTCTGCGCCGTCTGCTCTATCTTTAGACGTGACTCGCTCGCATCGACTACCGCGCGCAGGCCTGCAGTTTCACTCTCGAGTCGCCCCACTGTCGCACGCAACCGAGAGATTTCCTCGCTCACCTCGCTGCGGTCAAAACCGGCGTAGCGTCGACCCGCGTCATAGATCCACGTGCCCAGGGCATAAGTGATGGCGGCGGCAATGATCAATCCGGTCCAACGCCAGTACCAGGCAACATGCGTGCGAATAGTCATGCGCGGAGCGGAAATTCCCCAGCGCCGACGTATCCCCTTGAGCAGATTACGCATGGTGATCAGTACGCCTCAGGGGAGCACGGCCAACTGTTGCAGACCGGACTGCTCGGGCAATCCGAACATCAGGTTCATGTTCTGGATGGCCTGGCCCGCAGCGCCCTTGACCAAGTTGTCAATGACCGAACAGATCACCAGCGTCGAACCACCTTGCGGCCGATGCACAGCAATCCGACAGACATTGGCAGCGCGCACCGAGCGCGTTTCCGGATGACTGCCTGGCGGCAACACATCGACAAAGGGCTCGTTGGCGTAGCGTTGCTCGAATAGCGCCTGAAAGTCAGCTTCCTTGGTGATGCGCGCATACAGCGTGGCATGAATGCCACGAATCATTGGTGTGAGATGCGGCACGAAGGTCAACCCTACGGCCTGACCAGCCATGCCCGCCAGCCCCTGGCGGATTTCCGGCAAATGACGATGACCGGGAATACCATACGCATGAAAGTTATCGCCTGCCTCGGCAAACAGGATGTTGACCTCGGCTTTGCGACCTGCGCCGGAAACACCGGACTTGGCATCAGCGATCAGACTTTGGGTATCCACCACACCGGCTTCCAGCAGCGGCATGAAACCCAGCTGCACTGCAGTGGGGTAGCAGCCAGGATTGGCAATCAACCGAGCGCCCCGTATGGCCTCTCTCTGCAGTTCTGGCAAACCATAGACAGCCTCGGCCACCAACCCAGGTGCAGCGTGCTTGGCGTTATACCAACGCTCCCAATCCGGCACATCCTTGATACGAAAATCTGCTGATAAATCAACGACTTTCACACCCTGATCGAGCAAGGAAGCAGCCTGCTCCATAGCCACGGCATTGGGCGTGGCGAAGAACACCACCTGGCATTGCCCGAGCCCAGCCTGCGACGGATCACTGAAAGCCAAATCAAGCTTGCCACGCAAACTGGGGAACAGTTCCGCCACCGGCATGCCGGCTTCCTTGCGCGAGGTAATCGCCACCAGCTCAGCCTGCGGGTGCTGTGCCAGCAAGCGCAACAGTTCAACGCCGGTGTAACCGGTGCCACCGACAATACCTACCTTGATGTTAGAGCCTGCCATTCACTCTCCCGCTACCACTCAATGTTTCTGATGTCGGAAATTGCCCATGCCAAGAAGAGGCTTCGAAACGCTAACCACTCGGCAGAGACAACAAAGCCGCCCTGAGGCGGCTTTGTGCGGCTTTGTCGAACTGAACGGCAGTTAGCGCTTGGAGAACTGCTTACGACGACGCGCCTTGTGCAAACCGACTTTCTTACGCTCGACTTCACGCGCATCACGCGTCACCAAACCAGCCTTGGACAGCGTGGGCTTGAGCTCGGCGTCGAAGTCGATCAGCGCACG
>CAIPUP010000094.1 GCA_903868285.1 uncultured beta proteobacterium | reverse complement strand
GTCCATGCTCTCGCTGCGATCCACTTCGACATAGCCGCCACGCTCCTGCTCCAGCAGCGCGATGGAGTCCTGCGGCAAAATGCCGCGGTCCCACAGCGAACCGCGATAGCTGGCGTAACGGCCGCGTTCCTCGGCCAATTCGGTCGAGGCCAGATAGGCGTAGTAGGCTACCGCCTCCATCGAACTGTCGGCAAAGCTCACCGCCTCGTCCGAGGCATAGGCCACGCGCATCGACTGCAGGCAATCCTGGAAACCCATGATGCCCAAACCTACCGGACGATGCTTGAGGTTGGAATTGCGCGCCTTGGCCACCGCGTAATAGTTGATGTCGATGACGTTATCGAGCATGCGCATGGCGATGGAAATGGTCTTCTTCAGCTTGACCTGATCGAGCTTGCCATCCTTCAAATGCGCCAGCAGATTGACCGAACCCAAGTTGCAAACCGCGATTTCGCTGTCGTTGGTATTGAGCGTGATCTCGGTACACAGGTTGGAACTGTGCACCACGCCCACATGCTGCTGCGGCGAGCGGATGTTGCACGGGTCCTTGAAGGTGATCCAGGGATGACCGGTTTCAAACAGCATCGACAGCATCTTGCGCCACAGCTGCACTGCCGGCAGACGACGGAAGAGTTTGATCTCACCGGTGCGGGTTTTTTCTTCGTACCGCAGATAGGCTTGTTCAAACGCCTTGCCAAATTTCTCATGCAGCTCCGGGGCATCAGAGGGCGAGAAAAGCGTCCACTCTGCACCTTCCATCACCCGGCGCATGAACAAATCCGGGATCCAATTGGCGGTGTTCATGTCATGGGTGCGACGACGATCATCACCGGTGTTCTTGCGCAGATCGAGGAACTCCTCGATATCCATATGCCAGGTTTCAAGGTACGCACAGACCGCGCCCTTGCGCTTGCCACCCTGATTGACCGCCACGGCGGTGTCGTTCACCACTTTCAGGAACGGCACTACGCCCTGGGACTTGCCATTGGTACCCTTGATGTGGGCGCCCAGGGCACGCACCGGCGTCCAGTCATTGCCCAGGCCACCGGCAAACTTGGCCAGCAGTGCGTTTTCCTTGATCGCCTCGTAGATGCCGTCCAGGTCATCGGCAACGGTGGTCAGATAGCACGACGACAGCTGCGAGCGGTTGCTGCCGGAATTGAACAGGGTCGGCGTCGAGCTCATGAAATCGAACGCCGACAGCACCTGATAAAACTCGATGGCACGTGCTTCACGATCAATTTCGTTCAGCGCCAGACCCATCGCCACACGCATGAAAAATGCCTGCGGCAATTCGATACGACGCTCATCAATATGCAGGAAATAGCGGTCGTATAGCGTCTGCAGGCCGAGGTAACCGAACTGCATGTCACGCGACGCATCCAGGGCTGCGCCCAGGCGCTTGAGGTCGTAGGTCGCCAGACGCTGATCCAGCAATTCCCCATCGATACCGGTTCGAATGAACTTGGGGAAGTAGTCGGCGTAGCGCGTATCCATCTCGGCATGCGTGACTTCTTCACCCAGCACTTCCAGCCGCACGGTGTTGAGCAACAAGCGTGCGGTGACTTGCGAATAAGCCGGCTCCTTTTCGATCAGCGCGCGTGAAGAAAGTATCGCCGACTTGTGAACTTCTTCCATCGGAACGCCGTCATAGAGATTCTTCAGCGTTTCGGTGAGGATCTGATCAGCATGCACCACGTCGCCCAAACCACGGCAGGACGACTCGACCAGTTCGGTCAGGCGGGCCATATCCAGCGGCTTGCGCTGGCCGGCCTCGGTCACCATCAGCGACACATCCGCAACGGGGGCCTTTTTCTGCGCCGCATCCTGGGCACGCGCAGACGAGCGCTTCTCGCGGTAGAGCACATACGCGCGCGCCACCTCATGCTCACCCGAACGCATCAAGCCCAGCTCCACCTGGTCCTGCACATCCTCGATATGGAAGGTGCCACCCACCGGCTGGCGTCGCAACAGCGCGCCCACCACACTCTCGGTCAAACCGGCCACCACCTCGCGAATACGCGCCGACGCTGCGCCCTGGCCACCTTCAACGGCGAGGAAAGCCTTGGTCAGCGCAATGGAAATCTTCGAGGGTTCGAAACTAACGACCGCACCGTTTCTGCGAATGATGCGGTACTGCGAATAGGGGGCTTCGGTATTGGAGGGTGCTTCGCTGGGAGCGGGATGCAAAACCGATGTGACACTTGATTCCGCTGCGAGCTGCATCGATCAATACTCCTTGTTCTGGAAATCTGGTCCACTGTGGGACAACTCTGAAACGACGTGTCGTGCGCAAACGATGCCGGCAAAAGCGCGTGCGTAACGTAGATCACATTTCGCAACGCCATTCACCACCGCCCGCTGTTGTTGGAAGCGCCAGCGCACAGACCACAATATATAGTATCCGGCGCTACGCGTGCAACTAATCGTAGTGTCAATCGTCGTCGCGCTTGGGTATTGTTTTCATTCGGAAAACAGCATTGGCGCAGCCATTGCGGCAGCGCACCAGAACGGCGCTAAATAAAACTTAACAAGTCGCGTTTGAAGGACGCGCGTGAAAGACTTTCGACTTGGGGCTTTACCAATGCAGTCGTGATTACAGCTGCGCCCAGTCAAAGGCGGCACCAGGGTCGGTCTTGCGACCGGGCGCGATGTCGGCATGACCCACCACGCTGTCGATAGGAAAGCGTGCTTGCACCGCCTGCCGCAGCCGGCGCAAGGCCTGGTATTGCGCCGGCTGGTAAGGCAACGCATCCGTGCCCTGCAGTTCAACACCGATGGAAAAATCGTTACAACGGCTACGCCCTTGCCAACTGGAGACGCCCGCATGCCAGGCGCGCCGCAGGCAGGAAACGAACTGACAGACACTGCCGTCGCGCCGGATATAAAAATGCGCCGAGACACGCAAATCGCGCAGGATGGCGAAGTCGGGATGCGAATCACAATCCAGGCGATTGGTGAACAAGCGCTCCACGGCATCGCCCTCGAACTGCCCCGCGGGCAAGCTGATGCCATGGATGACCAGCAATGAAATGACGGTGCCGTGCGGACGTTCGTCGGCATTGGGCGAATCGAGGTGTTGCGCCTGCAGCAAAAAACCTGCCTGGTCGATTTCCCAGGCTGGACTACTGTCCCCAGGGACTTCAGGTACCTCAGGCATTGCGCTGGCGATGATCGTCACAACAGAAGTACCGCCCAGCCTGCTGCACGGCCTCGCTGCGCGGCACATTCAGGCCACACAGGCTGCAAGACACCATGCCCTCGGCGGGTGTTGCAGCACGCTCGGCCTGTTCCCGTCGTAGCCGCGCATTACGGCGCACATAGCCAAAGGCAACAAAAATGCCGAGCGCGACGGCGATGAACAACAACAGTTTGGTCAATGCCGGCTCCGACAGGGTGGATCGACAAGGAAGGGATGGTCGGGGTGAGAGGATTCGAACCTCCGACTCCTGCGTCCCGAACGCAGTACTCTACCGGGCTGAGCTACACCCCGACGGTAGACAGGCTGTACAACAAACTTGCGGGAACCCTGCGCGTTGTCGCACCGGCGCTAACCACCGGCGCTGACCACCTGCGGTCACAATTACATCGCCGCCAGGCACCACGCTGATACTTGCAGGGGAATTTACCAACAATCTCTTAACTTCAGAGGAGCGAGATTCTAGCAGAGATTCCCTGCCAGGGAATCCGCCGGTGATGCTTCGCGCTAGAGTGCGATTGCTGCTCACCAAGCTGTTTACTGCGATAGATGTACCGCCTTGTTCTTGCCGCAGCCTTGTTCTTGCCGCCGCATTGATCATTCCACCCGAGGAGGAACACCATGCACACCCAGTCCCGCACTGAAAAGGATTGCAATCCGGGCACGTCGACACAGCAAAAGCTGCTCGGCGCCGTCCTGCTCAGCCTCAGCATGCTGACTGGCTGCAGCAACATGCCAGGCCGCCCACCGATGGGACAGTCCTTCAGCATCACCTCCACTGGCTTTGAAGACGGCGGCATGCTGGCGAAAAAATTCGCCGGCAACACCAAGGGCAATCCGAACTGTGTTGGTGACAATATTTCGCCGCAATTTTCCTGGACCAATGTACCGGCTGGCACCAAGAGCTTCGCCCTGGTCATGGTCGATCCCGAAGGCCGCGGCGGGCTGGGCGTGATTCACTGGGTGGCCTACGGCATCAGTGCCTCGGTCAACAGTTTTGCCGAAGGCGAACTGAGCCAGCTTGGCAGCAAATATGTCGGCGGCAAGGGTACGGCGGGCCTGGGACATTACCTCGGCCCCTGCACGCCCCCGGTGACCGGGCTGCACCACTACACCTTCACTCTCATCGCCACCGACCTGGAACCGGATGCCCTGCCCGCCGGCCTGACGCGCGATGAATTGTTCACACGACTGAATGGGCGCACCAAGGGCGCAGCTGGCATCGTCGGGTTGTTTGGGCGCCCCTGATGACACAGTCGCAACAGACGCAGCACACCCCGGTACTGATCGTCGGTGGCGGCCCGGTTGGCCTGGCGCTCGCGCTCGAACTGGGCTGGCGCGGCATCGCCTGCCTGCTGATCGAACAGGGGAGCGGCGAGATCGACGCGCCGAAGATGAACGAGGTCAACACCCGCAGCATGGAGTTCTGCCGCCGCTGGGGTATCGCCGATGCGGTGCGCGCCTGTCCCTTCCCGGCCGACTATCCGATGGATGTGGTGGCAGCAACCCGCGTCGGCAGTTATGAGCTGGGTCGTGTTCCAAGGCCGGCACGGCGCATGCAACAACCTGGCCCGCACAGCCCGGAACATCTGCAGGTCTGTCCGCAACACTGGTTCGACCCCATTCTGCGTGCCCGCGCTGCGTCGCTACCCGGCGTGCAATTGCGCCACCAGCACCGGCTGGAACACTTCAGCCAGTCGCCGCATGGAGTGGTTGCCAGCATCACCGATGTGCAAAGCGGCAGCAGGTATGAAATCAGCGCCGACTATCTGGTCGGCTGCGATGGTGCCGGCAGCGCAATACGCAAAACGCTGGGCATAGGCTGGGTAGGCAAGCCAGCACTGAGCAATTCCATGCATCTGTTTTTCCGCTGCCCAGACCTGTTGCAGCAACTGGGTGTGGCACCCGGCACCTTCTTCACCCTCACCGATGCCGGCGGGCTATGGGCAAATCTGCGCGTGATCGATCCGGCCGCCGGTCTCTGGCGATTGCTGTTCGATGTGCCAGCGGACTTCGATGTCGCCAATGTTGACCGCGAAGCCTGGCTGCGTCGTGCTCTGGGCAAGCCGGTGCAAGTGCAATGGACCCGGGTCAGCCACTGGTCGCGCCGTGGCGTGGTGGCCGAGCGCTTTGCCGAGGGACGGGTATATCTGGCTGGTGACGCCGTGCATCAGGTCTCACCCACTGGCGCGTTGGGCATGAACACCGGCCTGGCCGATGCGGTCGATCTGGGCTGGAAACTGGCCGCCACCCTGCAAGGCTGGGGCGGTGCGCGATTGCTCGATAGCTACGACAGCGAGCGACGTCCGGCCTGCACCCGCAACATGCTGATGGCCACCGCCTACTACGAGGGCCAGGCGCAATTCAATACCGGTCTGACGCATATCGATGCCGATAGCGCCGAAGGTGAACGCACCCGCGCCAGCATCGGGCCGCAGGTCATGGCGCATGTGTCGCGGGTATTTCAAACGCTCGGGCTGCAGATCGGCATCCGCTATGAAGACTCACCCATCTGCATCAGCGATGGCACGCCCGCACCGGCCGACGACCCGGCGGTGTATCTGCCGCTGGTGCGCGCTGGCTGGCGTGCGCCGCATGCGGTGCTGGCCGATGGTCGATCGACACTCGATCTGTTCGGGCGAGGCTTTGTGCTGCTGCAACTGCGTGATCAAGGCCATGGCAACGAAACCAGCATCGACGCGCTGCAAACCGCAGCCCGCACCGTGGGCATGCCGCTGCAAGTGCTGTCGCTATCGGAACCCACGCTGCGCAGCCTGTACCAGCAGGCGCTGGTGCTGGTGCGCCCGGATGGTCATGTCGCCTGGTGCGGCGATGCCTTGCCGACAGACTGCGATGCGCTGCTGGCGCGGGTGCGCGGCGCCGGCAGCGCTGCCGCCGGTGTTGCTGCCGGTGTTGCTGCCGGTGTTGCTGCCGGTGTTGCTGCCGGTGTTGCCCCCAGTGTTGCCCTCAGTTCTGCCAATTAATACCGGTGAACTTGATCTGCGACATCTCCTCGATGGCGTACTTGATGCCCTCGCGCCCGAAGCCCGAGCGCTTCACGCCGCCAAAGGGGTACATGTCCAGGCGGAAGCGGCTGGCCTCGTTCACCCACAGCGAGCCGACATCGAACTCCTCGGAAAAGCGCATGGCACTGGCCAGACTGCGGGTGAACAGTGCACCCTGCAGGCCAAACGGTGAATCATTGGCAGCGGCCAGCGCGGCATCCACATCGCTCACCTTCTGCACCAGGGCGATCGGCCCGAAGGCCTCGTCACACCACATTTGCGCCTCGGTCGGCACATCAATCGCAATACCGGGCGACACTATGCAGCCGTCCTGCGTCGGCTGCAGCGCATAGCGCGCACCGCGCGCGATGGCATCGGCCATCATGCCCATGACGCGCTGCGCCGAGCCCAGCGACACCATCGGCCCGACATCCACCGAGTCATCGGCCGGATCGCCCACCTTCAGCGCCTTGGCCGCGCTCACAAAGGCCTGCAGGAACTGGTCGTACACCGGCGCCTCGACGATCACCCGCTGCGCCGAGATGCACTGCTGCCCGCTGGCCTCGAAGGCCGCACCGGCGATGCGCTTGGCGGCGGCCTCGACATCGGCATCGGCCAGCACGATGTTGGCAGCGTTGGAGCCCAGCTCAGCCAGAAACTTCTTGGCACCGGCGGCACGCACCAGCGCATCACCCGCGGCAGTACCACCGGTGAAGGTCACCGCCATCACCAGTTCGTCACGTACCAGCGCCTGGGCCGCGTCACGATCGCCAGTGACGACATTGAACAATCCGGCCGGCAGGCCGGCCTGAATGAACAACTGTGCCACCTGCAGCGCCACCCGGGTCGCAGCCGGATGCGGCTTGACCACCACGGCGTTGCCAGCGGCCAGCGCCGGTCCGACCTTTTGCACCAGCAAATTGATCGGCGCATTGAACGGCGTCACCGCAGCCACCACACCGAAAGGGATATGCCGGGTGAAGCCCATGCGACCGGCGCCGCCGGGCACCGCATCTACCGGCACTGTTTCGCCCGACAAGTTCAGCACCTGCGCCGCGCAGGCACGCAAGAAGGCGGCCGAGCGATTGACCTCGAAGCTGGCGGCCTTTTTCGGCTTGCCGATATCGCGGATCAGCATGGCCGTGATCTGCGGCGCCGCCGCTTCGACCGCCGCCGCCGCTGCGCCCAGCCACTGCGAACGCTGCGCCAGACTGGAGCGACGGTGCTGCAGATAGGCGGCATGGGCATCGCGCACTGCCTGGTTCACCACGCTCGCCGGACACTCCACCAGCTCAGCGCAGGGCTGCAGATCAACCGGTGAAGTCAGCACGCTGACACTGCCCTGTGTGGGATGCACTTTGCCTGCGATGAAACTATCCAACCGTGGCAAGGCGGACGAGCTTGCGTTGTTGCTGACTGCGGTCATGCTGGACTCCTGAAGCTTGAAATGACGAATGACAAATAACCAAGATTGATGCTTGCGATGCGGTCGAGTACGTCAGTCGATCGGCTGCAGCCGGCCTTCGCGAACCAGCTTGGCCCAGCGCTCGACGTCATTGAGGTACCACTTGGCGAAGGCTGCACCCGGGCCGGGCAGTAATTGCGCGCCAACCGCGTTCAGGCGCTCTTTCACCGCTTCGGTCTGCAACGCTTGCAGCACCGCAGCCTCCAGTTTTTTCACCGCGTCCGGCGGCGTAGCAGCCGGGGCAAAGAAGCCGAACCAGGTGCCGAACTCAAAGCCCGGATAGCCCTGCTCGGCGATGGTCGGCACATCGGGCAGGGTACGTGACCGTTGCAGCGACGTAATACCCAGCGCGCGCACTTTGCCACCCTTGACCTGACCCAGGGCCGAGCCCATGACATCGGTCAATAGCGTCACCCGTCCGGCCATCAGATCGGGATAAACCGCACCGCTGCCCTTGTACGGCACATGCAGCATGTCGATGCCAGCGGTGGACTTGAACAGCTCGCCCACCAGGTGACTGCCGGTGGCATTGCCCGAAGAGCCGAAACTGGCTTGCAGCTTTTTATCCTTGATCGCCGCCACCACGTCCTTCACCGTTTTGTAGGGCGACTCATTCGAGATCAGCATCAGGCTGGGAATGCTGGCCACGCCGGCCACGGCCACCAGATCCTTGCGCGGATCGAAATTCAGCTTGGACAGACTGACGCTGGTGGCCAGACTGACCGAGGCGAACAGGAAGGTATAGCCATCCGCACGCGCGTTCTTGGCCACCTGCTCGGCGCCAAGATTGCCGCCGGCGCCAGGCTTGAGCTCCACCACCACGGTCTGCCCCAGCGGCTTGGCCATCTCCTGCGCGATCACCCGCCCCAGCACTTCGGCCGACCCACCCGCGGCATAGGGCACCACCATCTGCACCGCGCGACTGGGGAAGTCCTCTGCCGCGAGCGCTAGCCTGGGCGAAAGTATTGCAAAAAAACTCAATAAAAACAATAATTTACGTGAATTTTTCGAGTACGGCGCTGGGCCGGACTGCAGCGTGGGACGGGTCATGCCAGCACTCCTGAAGCTTCAGATTGAAAGACGGTCAAGCTCGGTTAACCTCCTCTGCGGTCGACCTGTCGCTCGAGCTGTCTCAGCAGACAGTTCGGCCCAGACTACGCGAAGCAAGCTGCGCCTAGGTCAACCTCTCACATCGAAGCTTATCCCAGGGTCGGCGCCATTCCTCGGTGCGTGGCAAAGATTCCGCGACAGGCCTTACCAGGAGCCCGCCATGCAATGGATTACCCGCAGCTATGTGCATCTTGACCGCGTTGCCTCACCCTGGCTGATCCTGCGCTTCATCGACCGCGAGGCGCAGTTCCTGTTCGTACCCTGGGGCGAGGAAGCGCGTGCAGCGGAACATCCACAAGCCATCCCCTTTGCCCTGCCCGGCGCGGAGTGCGGGCCGCATGATGAACACGGCAGCACCTTTCACAAGCTGCTGCAGCGTTATGCATTGCACGACGCAGCGCTAACGCAGCTGGACCGGGTGATCAGTGCCGGCGTGGCGCATGTGCTGCATCACTACCAGCCGCCGGCCGAAGATAGAGAAGGTCAGATCGCCGTCGGCCTGCTGGCCATTGCCGAGGGCATGTTGCTGCGTCATCGCGATGATGCCGAGATCATTCGCCACAGCCTGGGCTTCTATGACGCGCTATATGCGCAGTTTCGCGCCGAGCAATTACTGGCAGCGCGGCAACTGCACCTGCCGGGTCATGCCGATGGTCGTGGCCCGACCAGCAATATCGACTTTCTGCGTAGCCTGCTGGATGCCGATGCAAGGCAAAACGCCGGCTAGCAGGCCCGCTAGCAGGCCCGCTAGCACGCCCGCTAGCACCAGAGACCGGTGCAAACACCGAATAGCCATTGCACCAGCAGATCAGCCAAGCAACCCAGCAGGAACACCGGCAACAACACCAGCAAGGCAAACAACCCGAAGGCTCGCGCCGTCAGGCGTGGTTCGGGAATGCGATGTCCGAGGATGGTTTGCAGGCGTGGCTTCATGAACAAGGGTGGTTTGCGTGAGAGGGCCAATGGAGGGTGGGGCGGCAAGATGCGGCGGCAAGATGCGGCGGCAAGATGCGGCGGCAAGATGAGGCGGCAAGGTGGAGCGAGGCGTCAATTATACTGAGCCGATGCATCTGCTCTGGATCAACGACAACGACAAGGCGCAACGCGCCGCGTGGGACAAGGCGCACGCCGCCGCGCGCGCGCCGCTGCAACAGCACTGGGCCTATGGCAGTGCGCTGCAGGGTTTTGGCGCACGCTGCCTGCGCTGCATGGTGATGCAAGACGATCAAGCGCTGGCACTGGCGCAGTTTCTGGTGCGCCGCTATGCCGGCCTGCTGGAGATCGCGCTGTGTACCCGTGGCCCGGTGTGGCTGGACACCGTAGACAGCCCGTCCGCCGCGCTGACGGACCAACAACGCGCACTGCGCCGCGCTGCGCATCGGCTGATCCGGCGTGAACTGCCCTTGCGTGGACTGCGGCTGGTGATGTTCTCGCCCGATCTGACCGATGCGGAAGACGCGGGTGTCGATCGGCTGCAGCGGGTGATGACTGGCTATGCCACCGTATTACTCGATTTGCAGGACGAGCCGGAGCAACTGCGCCAACGGCTGCCGCGCAACTGGCATAACCGGCTCAATGCCGCCGAAGCTTCGGCCCTGAAGGTCGAGCGCGTCGGCAACAAGCCATCGCAATACCAGTGGCTGCTGGATCGCGAACAGGCCTTGCAGCAAACGCGCGGTTACCGCGCGCTGCCCAAAACCTTCATCCCGGCCTATCAGGCGGCCTATCAGACGACCCATAAGGACAGCCCGGGCATGGCAAATCCGAACAAGGCCGAAGCCCTGTTCACCCTGCGCGCCGATCTCGATCGAACTGCCGTGGCCGGCATGATGTTCCTGCGCCATGGCGATGCCGCCACCTATCACGTTGGCTGGAGCGATGCCGCGCAACGATTACCCGGCGCGCATAACCTCTTGCTGTGGCAGGCCATGCTGCAATTGCGCCAGGCCGGGGTACGCCGCATCGATCTGGGTGGCGTCAACACCGGCCGTAGCGCCGGCGTGGCGCGCTTCAAGATCGGCACCGGTGGCGATGTGGAGGTGCTAGCTGGCACCTATCTGGCGCTGTAAATGCGCCTGAAATTCTCCCCATGCTGAGCTATCGCCACACCTTCCACGCCGGCAACCATGCCGATGTACTCAAGCACTGCGTACTGCTGCATCTGCTGGATTACCTGACGCAAAAAGACAAGGCGTTCTGGTACATCGACAGTCATGCCGGCGCTGCCAGTCACGATCTGCGCAGTGACTGGGCGCAAAAGAATGCCGAGTTCGACAGCGGCATCAGCCGGCTGTGGAAAGAGAAAACCCTCCCTCCGGCCCTGGCCGAGTATGTGGCGCTGATCCGCACTTTCAATGCCGACGTGGCCGACGGCGCGCTGCGGCATTACCCCGGCTCCTCGCGAATCGCGCTGACCAAACTACGCGCTGGTGACCGCATGCGGCTGTTCGAGTTACATCCGAGCGAGAGTCAGACGCTGCAACATTTTTATGCCGGACAGTCGCGTCAGATTCAGCAGCAGGTACAGGTACAGGCCATGGACGGCTTCGATGGGCTGCGCGCGGTGCTGCCGCCAGCGCCACGTCGGGCTCTGGTGCTGATCGACCCGTCCTATGAAGACAAGAACGACTACTTGCGGGTGCGCAGTGCCCTGGCCGACGCCATGCAGCGCTTTGCCACTGGCGTGTATCTGTTGTGGTACCCGCTGGTGCAGCGACGCGAGCCACGGCTGATGATCGATGCCCTGAAAAAGCAATTCGCGCAGAACTGGCTGCACGTCACGCTGACGGTCAAGGCACCGGCCGAGGACGGCTTTGGCCTGCATGGCAGCGGACTGTTCGTGCTCAATCCGCCCTGGACCCTGCCGGGCATGCTCAAAACCACCTTGCCGGTGCTCACCCGGCTGCTGGGGCAGGATGCGCAAGCCGGTTGGTCGCTCGATAGCAAAATACAATAAAACCTTTTAAATCAATAACTTACATAAAATCAAGCGCTCGACCAAAGTTCATTAGCGCGCACAACAGATAAAAGCAGCGCCTAATTCGGTCGTTGATCCCGTGGCAAACTCGCCCCGCCACTTTTTTTCCAGCAAAGTTTTTCCGCAGTCTTCGTCAATGCAATCCGCAACGTAATCCGGGAGGAGTACACGATGTCGAACAAGGACCAGCAACCCAAGTCAGGTCGCCGGCAGTTTATCGGTGGCGTTATCGCCGCTGGCGCTGCCGGTGCTGCCAGCACCGTTGCACCACAGGTCGCTCAAGCCGCCAATGCGCCAGCAAGAGCGCCCTCGGCACTGCCGCCCTCGCCGCGTACGGTAGCGTTCGAAACCCAGGTACCCGCCCCACTGGCCGCTTCGCGTGTCGGCGGCAAGCCGGGTTCGGATTTCATGATCGATGTCATGAAGACGCTGGACATCAAATACGCCCCGTCCAATTGCGCCTCGAGCTTTCGCGCCCTGCATGAGTCGATGATCAATTACGGCAACAACAAGATGCCGGAATACATCAGCTGCATGCACGAGGAATCGGGCGTGGCCATGGGCCAGGGCTACTTCAAGATTGCTGGCAAACCGCTCATCACCATGTGCCATGGCACGGTCGGCCTGCAGCACGCGGCGATGGCGGTTTATAACGCCTGGTGCGATCGCACCCCGGTCATCATCATCGGTGGCAATGACCTGGATGCCGCCAGCCGTCCGCCTGGGGTACCGACTTACCATTCGGCCCAGGACATCAATGCCCTGGTGCGCGATTTCACCAAATGGGATGACACCCCGACCACGCTGCAGCACTTTTCGCAGTCGTTTGTTCGTGCCTACAAGATCGCCATGACCCCACCTTACGGGCCGGTGGCGATTTCACTCGATGCCGGCTTGCAGCAAGAGCCGATGCGCGCACCACACAGTGAAGCGCTGTACATCCCGAAATACATTCCCACCACACCGCCGCAAGGGGACTCGGGCGCAGTCAAGGAGGCGGCTCGACTGCTGGCCAATGCTGATAACCCGGTGATCGCGGTCGATCGCTGTGCCCGCACCCCGGCCGGCATCGGATTGCTGGTGCAACTGGCCGAACTGCTGCAAGCCCGGGTGGTTGATCAGGGCGGTCGCATGAATTTCCCCAAAACCCATTACCTCAGCAGTGCACTGCCGGTGGTGGCCAATGCCGATGTCGTGCTGGGACTGGAGTTATCGGACTTCTGGGCCGTGGTCAACAGCTTCACCGACAACGGCGTGCATGGCATCGGCGTCAATAATCCGCGCGTCAAGGACAGCGCCAAGCTGATCAGCATCAACTCGGGCGAGCTCAACACCAAGGCCAACTATCAGGACTTCCAGCGCTTCCAGGTGGTGGATGTACAGATGGCAGCCGATGCCGAAGCCACCCTGCCGGCGCTGATCGAGGCAGTGAAGGCAGCGCTGCCGGCCAGCCGCAAGGACGCCATCGCCAAGCGTGGCGAGGCGGCGCGCAAGGCCTATGCCGAGGCCAAGATCCGCACCCGTGAGGCCGCTGCCCTCGCCTGGAACACCAGCCCGATCAGCACCGCACGGCTGTGCATGGAAACCTTCGCCGCGATCAAGGGCATGGACTGGTCACTGGTGGCCTCCGAGGGCAACGTCAGCAACTGGCCGGCTCGCCTGTGGCCGATGGAAAAGCATTACCACTGGCTCGGTCGTTCCGGCGGCTATGGTGTGGGCTATGGCGCACCGGCCTCGGTCGGCGCGGCACTGGCCAACCGTGACTTGGGTCGCTTCTCGGTCAGCATCCAGTCTGATGGCGATCTGATGTATGCGCCGGGCGTGCTGTGGACCGCTGCCAAGCACAAGATTCCGTTGCTGGCGGTGATGCACAACAACCGTGGCTATCACCAGGAAGTGATGCACATCCAGCGTTTGTCCAACTTTCGCAATCGTCTGCCAACCATGGATGGCGATATGGGCCCGGTGGGTACCAGCATCGAGCGCCCGGACATCGAGTACCACAAGCTGGCGGAATCGATGGGCTGGTGGGCCAAGGGTCCGATCAAGGATCCGGCGCAACTCGGACCGGCCCTGAAAGAAGCCATCGCTGTCGTGAAGTCCGGACAGCCGGCCCTGCTCAACGTTTGGACGCAGCCGCGCTGAGCGGCCGGCATCGTCAGCGATCCAGCATCGGTAAACACATCATGGGAATCCACAACATGCATGCAACGACCCATCAAGCACGCAGCAAGCGTGCATCGCGTTTTATCGGCCTCGGGCTGAACCTTGGCTTTGCCATTGCACTGCTCGCCTTCGGTGGCGCAGCCAGTGCGCAGTCGGCAGAAAAAGGCAAGGAAGGCTATGTCAAACACGGCTGCTGGCAGTGTCATGGCTTCCAGGGCCAGGGCAGCGCCATCACCGGTCCGAAACTGGCACCCGACCCCAAGCCGCTGGCCTTCATGGAGGTGTTTCTGCGCAACACCAAAGGCACGATGCCGCCGTATTACCAGCACATCTTGTCAAAACAGGATCTGGCCGATATCCACGCCTATCTGGCGTCTATCCCCAAAGGACCGGACTACAAGAGCATTCCGCTGCTGAATCAGTAAACATCCTCGGTCCAGCATAAATGACAACGGCGGGGTAACCCGCCGTTTTTTTTGCGCTGCCCGTCAGCAATCACTTACTGCTTGGCAATAATGCGCTCCTTGATCTTGTCGTACACGGCCTTGGGAATGATGTTCTTGCTGACCAGCTCATCCTTGCTGCGATAAGGCCGCCCCTTGATGATCGCAGCCGAGCGCGCTTCGCCGATACCGTCGATCTTGCGCAACTCATCGGCACTGGCGCGATTGATGTCGATCTTGTCCTCGGCCTTGTTTTCGGCCTTGGTTTCGACCTTGGCTTCGACCTTGGCCGCCTTTGTATCCTTGGCATCCTTGTCGGCTGCCGACGCCACGCCGGCGACAGCCATCAACCCGGCTGCCGTGATCGCCAGCATCCACTGGACTATGGTTATTCGCTTTTCCATGCTGCACTCCCCTCTTAGCGTTGAATAAACCGTTGCCTGATAAACCATTGCTTAAACATCGATAGCACTGCGTCCCGCTCCCGCCGCAACAGCAATTGACCGCGCTCAGTAGTCCCGCTCTACCGCGAAGCGCGCCAGATCCAGCATGCACTGACGGTATGGCGATGGCGGCAACACTTCGATCGCCTGCGCTGCCAGCCTGGCCTCGTTGCGAGCACAGTCGCGCGCATAGTCGAGCGCGCCAGTGGCGAGGATGGCCTCACGCACCCGCAGAAAATCCGGCTCGGCGCTACCAATGATGGCCTGGCGCACCAGCTCGGCCTGGTTCGGCTGGCCATGGCGCATGACATGAATCAACGGCAGGGTGGCCTTGCCTTCGCGCAGATCATCACCGAGATTTTTACCGATGACCTCCAGGTCACCGGAGTAATCCAGCACATCGTCAATGAGCTGGAAGGCCGTACCCAGATGCATGCCATAGGCTGCCAGGGCTTGTTCCATCGCCGCCGCTGCCCCGGCCTGGATTGCACCCAGCTGCGCTGCCGCCTCGAACAGGCGTGCGGTCTTGCGCTGTATCACTTCCAGGTACTGCGCCTCGCTGATGTCGGCATTGCGGGCATTCAGCAGCTGCAGCACCTCACCCTCGGCAATCAGATTGGTGGCATCGGACAGCACTTCCATCACCCGCATATTGCGCAGGCCGACCATCATCTGGAATGAACGCGAGTAGAGGAAATCGCCCACCAGCACGCTGGCGGCATTGCCGTAGGCAGCATTGGCAGTCTGACGGCCACGGCGCAGTGCGGATTCGTCCACCACATCGTCGTGTAGCAAGGTCGCGGTATGAATAAATTCCACCACCGCCGCCAGCACATGGCAGGCCTCGCCGCGCAAACCCAGCGCGCCGGCCGACAGCAGCACCAGGGCTGGCCGCAGACGCTTGCCGCCACTGCCAATGATGTGATCGGCCACGCTGCCCACCAGCGCCACGTCCGAATGCAGGCGCTGCCGGATGACGGCGTCTACGGCCTCCATGTCGGGCCGCAATAATTCTCTAAGTGCTTGAACTTGCAAAGTTTTCAGTAATTTGTGGTGAGCGCTTACGGGCCGTGGGATCACTGCCGCGTCAGGTCGGGGGCGCAATGCCGAAGGCGACAGACTGGCCACGTCCGATGCCGTGCAGCAGCGGGAGGAAGAGCGGAACGACGAGGATAGCATGGACGCTTTGACGGCCGAAACCCTTCCCATGTATACTTGCCGGCTTTTCGGGAATCAGTCCCGGGAATCAGATTCGGGGACAGGCCCCGGGGATCAGCACCCAGGATATGCCGCACGTGTTTCGTGCGTATCCGGCTCGCTCCCACACCACGGAGTTCATCATGTACGCAGTCATCAAAACCGGCGGCAAGCAGTACAAAGTTGCAGCGGGTGAAAAACTCAAGATCGAGAAACTGGAAGCTGGCGTTGGCTCGGAGCTGGTGATCGATCAGGTTCTGGCCGTTGGTTCCGGCGAGACGGTGAAGATCGGCACGCCGATGCTGGCCGGCGCTTCGGTACATGCCAAGGTGGTCGCGCACGGCCTGGGCGACAAGGTCATGATTTTCAAGATGCGCCGGCGCAAGCACTACAAGAAGACCCAAGGCCATCGCCAGCGCTTCACCGAAATCGAAATCACCGGCATCAATGCCTGAACACGCCGGCGTGTGCAGGCACGCCGTCATTCTTTAGTTTTCTAAGCTTCAGGGGAAATCACCATGGCACACAAAAAAGCGGGCGGCAGTTCCCGTAACGGTCGCGACTCCGAATCGAAACGCCTGGGCGTCAAGCGCTACGGCGGTCAGACCATCAATGCCGGTACCATCATCGTTCGCCAGCGTGGCACCCAGTTCCACCCGGGCCAGAATGTC
This sequence comes from uncultured beta proteobacterium, assembly GCA_903868285.1. Taxonomy (GTDB): domain Bacteria; phylum Pseudomonadota; class Gammaproteobacteria; order Burkholderiales; family SG8-39; genus CAIPUP01. The sequence continues at coordinate 10,959 of CAIPUP010000094.1, read as the reverse complement.
GGCATCGGCAAGGACCACACGCTGTTTGCCCGTGTCACCGGCATCGTGCAATTCGCGGTCAAGGGCGCGGCACGCAAGAGCACCGTCAGCATCGTTCCGGTCAGCGTTGCGGCCTAGTTTTCGCACGGACTAGCTTCGCGCTGGTCCCGCTGGTTCGCATGCCGGATCGCAAGCCCTGGCACCAACCGAGAAGGCCCTATCCCTGTGATAGGGCCTTTTTGTTTTCAGCACCCATAAGCTGCATGATCCCTACCACCCGAAGAATTAGACGGTTCGGACAGTTCGGACAGTTCGGACAGATCGGACAGATCGCCCATGAAATTCATTGACGAAGCGCGTATCGAAGTGATCGCCGGCAAGGGCGGTGATGGTGCTGTGTCGTTCCGGCGCGAGAAATACATTCCGCGCGGCGGCCCGGATGGTGGTGACGGCGGGCGCGGCGGCAGCATCTGGGCGCACGCCGATCGCAACATCAACACGCTCATCGACTTTCGCTTCTCGCGCGTGCACCGCGCCAAGAATGGTGAAAAGGGCCGCGGCCGGCAGTGTAATGGCCATGGTGCCGAAGACATCCATCTGCGCGTGCCGGTGGGTACTGTGGTGCACGACTATCACAGCGGCAAAGTCATCGCCGACATGGCCCGGCATGGCGACAGCTTTTTGCTGGCGCGTGGCGGACGTGGCGGCATGGGCAATATCAACTTCAAGTCCAGTACCAATCGCGCCCCACGCCAGAACACACCGGGCGAACCGGGCGAGCAGCGCGAACTGCAGCTGGAACTGCGCGTGCTGGCCGACGTCGGCCTGCTCGGACTGCCCAATGCCGGCAAGTCGACCTTTGTGCGCGCTGTCTCCAGCGCCCGACCCAAGGTGGCGGACTACCCCTTCACCACTCTCAGCCCGCAGCTGGGTGTGGTACGGGTGGATACCGAGCGCAGCTTTGTCGTGGCAGACATCCCCGGACTGATCGAGGGCGCGGCCGAAGGCGCCGGACTCGGCCATCAGTTCTTACGCCACCTCAGTCGTACCAAGCTGCTGCTGCATTTGGTGGACATCGCCCCGCTTGACCCTTCGGCCAGTCCGGCACGTGATGCGCGCGCCATCGTGGCCGAGCTCAAGAAATACGATCCGGCACTGCATCGCAAACCGCGCTGGCTGGTGATCAACAAGGTCGATCTGCTGCCGGAAGATGAACGCGAAGCGGCCTGTGCCAAGCTGATCAAATCGCTGCGCTGGCGTGGCCCGTGGTTCGCCATCTCGGCCGTGAGCGGCACCGGCTGCCGCGAGCTGAGCTTTGCCGCGATGGAGTTCCTGGAGTCGGACGAGGTCCGCAAGCAGGGGCTGGCGCTGGAAGCACTGGAGGCGGACACCACGGCACGAGCCCCTTTCACCGAGCCCACCCAGGTCACCGAGGTCACCGAGGTCGGCGGAGCCGGGCATGAGCACTGATCGATCGACCGACGTGAACTCGCCTAAATCGCTGCGACTGGTGGTCAAGGTGGGCAGCTCGCTGGTCACTGACGGTGGGCGTGGCCTGGATCGCCAAGCCATCGCCAACTGGGCGGGACAAATTGCCGCGCTGCGGGCACAGGGACATGAAGTGGTGCTGGTCTCCAGTGGCGCTATCGCCGAGGGCATGCAGCGCCTGAACTGGAGCCGCCGGCCGGACGCCATGCACGAGCTGCAGGCAGCGGCGGCGGTGGGTCAGATGGGTCTGGTGCAGGTCTACGAATCCTGCTTTCGCGCGCATGCGCTCAACACCGCGCAGATTCTGCTCACCCATGCCGACCTGGCCGACCGTCAGCGCTACCTGAATGCCCGCTCCACCCTGCTGACCTTGCTGGCCCTGGGCGTGATACCCATCATCAACGAGAACGACACCGTGGTCACCGATGAGATCCGTTTCGGCGACAACGACACCCTGGGCGCAATGGTGACCAACCTGATCGAGGCCGACTGGCTGGTGATACTGACCGATCAGGCCGGGCTATACAGCGCCGATCCGCGCAGCGATCCGCAGGCGCAGCTACTGTCAACCGCCATCGCTGGCGACCCGGCACTTGAGCGCATGGCCGGTGGTGCCGGCTCACAGATCGCCCGTGGCGGCATGATCACCAAGGTGATCGCCGCCAAGCGCGCCGCCCGCAGCGGTGCGCACACCGCCATCGCCTCGGGCCATGAGCCGGATGTGCTGCAGCGTATCGTCGCCGGTGAGAACCTTGGCACACGCCTGATGGCACAGACCACACCGCTGGCCGCACGCAAGCAATGGCTGGCCGATCATCTGCAGGTGGCCGGACGCTTGCGTCTGGACGAAGGTGCCGCGCGCGCCTTGCGCTCGGGAGGCAAGAGCCTGCTGCCGATCGGCGTGCGCGAGGTCGTGGGCGAATTCAGCCGCGGCGAAGTGGTGAGTTGCCTGGATGCCGAGGGACGCGAAATCGCTCGCGGGCTGGTGAATTACCCGGCCCAGGACGCACGCCGGATAGCCGGTCGAGGCTCAGCCGAGATCGAAACCCTGCTGGGCTATGTCGAGGAGCAGGAACTCATACACCGCGACAACCTGGTACTGCTCTAAGTACATATAAGTTATTGTTTTTATTGTGTTTTTTGCGGAAGCACCGGCGCCTCGGGCAGCCTGCCCTGACGACGGATCGCCTCCTGCATCAGGCCGACACCACGCCGCAAAATTCCACCGGGACAGAAATATTCATCGGCCAGCTCGGCATGCTGACGATTGGCGGCGTTGCCCAGAATGGTTTGCCATTCGATACGCCGAGCCCGACTCCAGCCCGCGCCGACGCGGCCAAAGGCGTACAGCTTGCGCTCACGTTGACCTGCGCCGCAGCGGATGCCCTCAAAGCTGATGTTGAGCGCTCCTGCACCACTGCGCGCCACCAGTACGTAGCGCACGATGTTGTCTTTGCCCAGGCTAACGGAGCTGACATCGATATAAAAACTGAAGCCAGTCGCCGCGCCAGCATCGAAGCGCACCAGGTTGGCGTTGTCGGGGAAAGCCGGCAAGGCCGGCTCCAGGTCCTCGACGATGACCTCCTCGGTCGGCGGGGTGTAGCCGTTGTCAAAGCGCGAGGACTGCGCCAGGACAGGCTGGCAGAGCGCGCCGCTGGCAGCAAGCAGCAATAAGGCCAAGGGTTGCAGCAAGCCCTGAGGCCGCCGAGCCTGCTGCATCCACGGCCCGCTATCGGCCAGCCGCGCAAGCACGCTCACGCCAGATCACTCACCAGGGCGTTGCGCTCGTCATCGGCCAGCTGACGCTGGGTGGTGTAGTTGGGATGGTCCACGCCGACCGACAGCGCTGCGCCATGCTTGGCCGAACGCGCCATTTCTTCGGTGAGCTCGAAGCGCAGGAAATGCACCGAGGAGGTTTTCTCCGCGTTCTCGCGCTCCAGGTCTTCATCGGCGATGGCATAGACCTTGGCACAACCCTCGACCTGCACCCAGACCTTGTCCTCGACGCCGATCAGGCCGGCGAGCTTTTGCTTGCGGTCCTGCGCATCCGGATATTCCAGCAGCATGGTGGCCTTGAAGTTGCGGCCATCGGGGATAAGCGGGTTGTAGGCATCGAGCTCGTCATGGATACCGGCTTCTTCGAAGATGCGCTCGACCCGCAGCATCTCCTGCACCTGGTAGCGCATGGTGAGTTCATCTTCAAAACTCAGCGTCAGATGCGCACCGAGTGCAATCTGGCGATGCTTTTTATGCGCCATCACCTTGGCGCGAAAGGTATTGCGTTCCTTGGCATAGGTTTCCAGCGGCATCAGGCTGGCACGATCGATCTTGGGCATGGTTAACTCCAGTAGCTGTAGTGACTTGAATGAAATTGGTATGTTTCAGAATGCTGGTTTTGCCGCGTCATGCTTGGACTAGGCACACGCTCACAGGCCCTCACAGGCCATAGGCACGTCGCATCAGGGTGATGGGGTGCGCCATCTCCGGCTGCTTGGCCACCGGGGCATCGGATGACGCCGTTGCCGCCTGCTGCATGCCCTGCTCGATGTGGTGACCGGCCAGCTGGCAATCCGAGCTGATGTAGTCCGGCGTGTTCTCACCCATGGCGCGGAATACCGGACGGCCGATTTTCATCGCCATGTCATGGAACTCCTCTTTCACGCCCCAGGTGCCGCTATGCCCCGAGCAACGCTCGACGGTGTTGACCTTGGTGCCCGGCACCAGCTCGAGCGCCTCGCGCGTCTTGATGCCGATTTTCTGCACCCGGCTATGGCAAGGCACGTGATACGAGACATTGCCCAGCGGCTGCTTGAAATCGGTTTTCAGCAGGCCATCCTTGTTGCGCTGGACCAGATACTCAAACGGATCGAACATGGCCTTGCGCACCGCTTCGACATCGGCGTCGCCGGGGAACATCAGCGGCAGTTCCTGCTTGTACATCAGGGTGCAGGAAGGTATCGGCGTGAGGATGGCGTAGCCCTGCCGCGCCAGCTTGGCCAGCGCCGGGATGTTGATCTCTTTTAATTTGGCCACACCCTCGAGGTCGCCCAGCTCCAGCTTGGGCATGCCGCAGCAGGCTTCCTTTTCGGCCAGCACGTAAGGGATTTCGTTGTGCTCGAGTAGGGCAATCAGATCGTGGCCGATGCCCGGCTCGTTGTAGTTGACATAGCAGGTGGCGTAGATCGCCACTTTGCCGGGCGTACGTTCACCATCACGCACCGCATGCGGCTGCGAGTCTGCGGCCGAGGAACGAAATTTGTGACTGGCATAGGACGGCAGCCAGGCGTCCTTGTCCACGCCCAGCGCGCTTTGCGTCAGCGCGCGCGTGACCGGCATGGCGTTGACCGCATTCACCACCTGCGCCACCACCGGAATGGCAGCCAGCTTGCCCATGGCATCGGTCGAGGCCAGCACCTTGTCGCGCAGCTTGACTTCGCCTTGCTTGAACTTGACTGCCTTGGCCCGCAGCATCAGATGCGGGAAATCCAGGTTCCAGGGATGCGGCGGCACATAGGGGCATTTGGTGACGTAACAGATGTCGCACAGATAGCACTGGTCGACCACCTTGGCGTAATCCTTTTTGTCGACACCATCGACCTCACCGGTCTTGCTCTCATCCACCAGATCGAACAGGGTGGGAAAGGATCCGCACAGCGACACACAACGGCGACAGCCGTGACAGATATCGAACACCCGCTCCATCTCGTGATTGAGCTTGTCCTCGTCATAGAAGTCCGGGTTATTCCAGTCCAGCGGATGTCGTGTCGGGGCTTCGAGATTGCCTTCGCGAGAAGTCATGGCGTCACCATTGGTCGTCTGTTGATTGTTATTTCGGATGCATGCAGTGGGAAAGTCGTGCTGCGGTCAGGCGGAAAAAAAGGGGACGCCAGTGACGCCCCCTTTTTCTAGCGCGATGTACTGCGCTGCTTGCCTGTCTGCCTGATCGAAACGGATCAGGACCGATCAAGGCAAGACTTAGTCGGCCAGCGCGTCCAGAGCTTTCTGGAAGCGGTTGGCGTGCGAGCGCTCAGCCTTGGCCAGGGTCTCGAACCAGTCGGCGATTTCGGCAAAGCCTTCGTCGCGCGCGGTCTTGGCCATGCCCGGGTACATGTCGGTGTACTCATGCGTCTCGCCAGCGACGGCTGCCGTGAGGTTGAGGCGGGTTGCGCCGATGGGCAGATCGGTGGCGGGATCACCCACCTGGCCGATGTAGTCCATATGGCCGTGCGCATGACCGGTCTCGCCTTCGGCGGTCGAACGGAACAGTGCGGCGACGTCGTTCTGGCCTTCTACGTCAGCCTTGTTTGCGAAATACAGGTAGCGGCGGTTGGCCTGTGATTCGCCGGCGAACGCGGCTTTCAGGTTGTCCAGTGTCTTCGAGCCCTTCAATTGCATGGAAATCTCCTTCGGTTAAGGACGGGAAACAACAACAAATTTGGAAACTGACGGGTGCAGCGACCAGCCAGCTGCTACCGGTGCAGAAGCGACTGGTCCAGAAGCTTATTTAGAACGATTCCAAACTCTAGAATGAGTTTATCCGGGAAGGTTCCGGCTGTCAAGCTGTTCCTCGGCGTAAGGCGACCGTATCAGGGCCGGATCCGTGAACAAATAGCGTGACAACTCCGACAGCGCCTTGCGATAGACGTCGCGCTTGAACTCCACCACCGATTCCAGCGCCACCCAGTAGGCGTTCCAACGCCAGGCATCGAACTCGGGCTTCTCGCCATTGCGCAGGCAAACGTCGCTGTCGCGCCCCACCAGCCGCAGCAAAAACCAGATCTGCTTCTGACCGCGGTAGTTGCCACGCCACTCCTGACGTATCCAATTGTTCGGCACCTCATAGCGCAACCAGTTACGGGTGCGTCCGAGGATCTTCACATGATCAGGCAAGAGGCCAACCTCTTCCTGCAATTCGCGGTACATCGCCTGCACCGGCGCCTCGCCATACTTGATGCCCCCTTGCGGAAACTGCCAGGAATGTTCCCTGACACGTTTGCCCCAGAACACCTCGTTGCGCCGATTGCAAAGGATGATGCCGACATTCGGACGATAGCCGTCGCGATCGAGCATGACAGTTCATCCCAAAAGACTTTAAGTTGGGACGATTCTTCCACAATTCGCAGACTGATCAAAGCGACAAATAGGCTGTTGGCCTGCGGACGACGCTCTCAACACGTCAGACGCCGCAATCACTCACTGAGCGAGTCTCGGCATCAAGTAAAATTCACTGAACTTTCAGGGACTTCCATCACATCATGCGTGCCAGCCGCTTTTTCCTCTCGACGCTCAAAGAAGCGCCTTCCGATGCCGAACTGATCAGTCATCAATTGATGATGCGGGCCGGACTGATCCGCCGCCTCGCTGGTGGCATTTATTCCTGGATGCCGCTGGGTCTGCGGGTGGTGCGCAAGGTCGAGCAGATCGTGCGTGAAGAAATGAATCGTGCCGGGGCGCTTGAGCTGTTCATGCCGGCGGTGCAACCGGCCGAGCTGTGGCAAGAGTCCGGGCGCTGGGACAAATACGGCCCGGAACTGCTGCGCATGAAAGACCGTCATCAGCGCGATTTCGTCATCGGCCCGACGCATGAGGAAGTGATTACCGACATCGCACGGCGCGAAATCCGCAGCTATCGGCAGTTGCCGGTGCACTTCTATCAGATCCAGACCAAGTTCCGGGATGAAATCCGTCCCCGCTTCGGTGTCATGCGCGGGCGCGAATTCACCATGAAGGATGGCTACTCCTTCCATGCCAGCTACGCCGATCTGGAACGCGAATACCGCAACATGTACGACACCTACAGTCGTATCTTCAGTCGCCTCGGGCTGCGCTTTCGCGCGGTAGCGGCCGACACCGGTTCGATCGGCGGCACTGGCTCGCATGAATTCCATGTCCTGGCCGACTCGGGTGAGGATGCCATTGCCTACTGCCCGGAATCCGACTACGCCGCCAACGTCGAGCTGGCCGAGGCACTGCCCGCAACCAACACTGCAAGCCCGGGCAGCCTGCAGGCGATGGAAAAAATTGCCACGCCCGGCAAGACACGTTGCGAAGACGTCGCCACACAATTTGGCATCGACCTGTCCTCGATGGTGAAAGCCATCGCCCTGGTGCATGAGAAGCAGCATGAAAAGCAATTCGTCTTGCTGCTGCTGCGTGGTGATCACATGCTCAATGAAATCAAAGCGCAAAAGATCGAAGGCCTGGATCCGTTCCGCTTTGCCAGCGATGCCGAGATCGAGCAGAACCTGGGTTGCAAGCCCGGCTTCATCGGTCCGGTTGGCGTCAGCACCGATGTCCGGGTAATCGCTGATCGCAGCGTAGCGACCCTGCATAACTTTAGCTGCGGTGCGAATGCCGAGGGCTTCCATCTGCGCGGCGTGAACTGGGGCCGCGACCTGCCCGTGCCATCACTGGTGGCAGACCTACGCAATGTGGTGGATGGTGACCCCAGCCCGGATGGCAAGGGCAGCCTGCAAATCCAGCGCGGCATCGAGGTTGGGCATATTTTCCAGCTGCGCACCAAATATGCCGAGGCGCTCAAGGCGGGTTATCTGGATGACAAGGGCAAGGCGCATCCGTTCGAGATGGGCTGCTATGGCATCGGCATTACCCGCATCGTTGGTGCCGCGATCGAACAGGGTCACGACGAGCGCGGCATCATTTTCCCCACTGCTATCGCACCCTTCACGCTGGCCCTGGTGCCTATGGGCTACGGCCGCTCCGAGAGCGTACGCACTGCCGCCGATCAGTTGTATGCCGAGCTCAGTGCAGCCGGTATCGATGTGCTGCTGGACGACCGGGACGAACGTCCGGGGGTGCTGCTGGCCGATATGGAACTCATCGGCGTGCCGCATCGCATTGTCATCGGTGATCGCAGCCTCAAAGAAGGCAAGGTGGAGTATCAGGCGCGTGGTGCCAGCGAGGCACAGCAAATCGCCCTTGGCGATGTGCTGAACCAAATGATGACCCGAATACAGAGTCAGCTGCAAACAGCGTGACAGCGGGACTGCACCAAGGGCTCTGCTCTGCGCTGCCGCTGGCCGCAGGTCTGCTACTTGCCGTGGGCCTGTTACTGCACAGTCCGACACCGCTGGCCGGCAATCAGCTGTACGAACCGCTGGCCGCCGATGTGCGCATTGCGCTGCGCAGCGCCATCGCCGAGCGCAAGCCACCGCGCCACGCCTTCGATAATCCGCTGCAGGCGGCAGACTGGCTGAGTGCGATGTCGCAACGCCTGGAACGTCGCCTGCCGGATATCGCGACCCGTCTGGATTTCCTGCGCAGCCTGCATTACGAGGCTTCACGCGCCGGGCTCGACCCGCAACTGGTGCTAAGCCTGATCGAGGTGGAGAGCGGCTTTCAGCGCTATGCCGTTTCCAGTGCGGGCGCACGTGGCCTGATGCAGGTGATGCCGTTCTGGGCCGATCTGATTGGTGATGGCAATGTGCGGCTGCTGTTCGACATGCGCAGCAATCTGCGCTTTGGCTGCGTCATCCTGCGCCACTACCTGGACCTGGAGCGCGGCGACCTGTTTCGCGCCCTGGGGCGCTACAACGGCAGCCTGGGCAAACCCGACTACCCGGATCTGGTGCTGGCCACGCTGCGCAACAAGTGGCAACTGACGCAAGCGCATGACACGTCAACAACGCGTCGGGAAACAAACAGAAATTAGCCCAGCACCCGGGCGATAGTGTGCTGGATATCGCGCGCCGCCTGACGCGGATCGGCGGCATTGCGTATCGGCCGACCAACCACGATGTAGTCGGCACCATTGGCAAACGCTTGGGCGACATCGACGGTGCGCTTCTGATCGTCGCTGACGCGGTTCTCCACCGGACGGATGCCAGGGGTCACCACCAGTAACCGGTGATCGATTTCATTGCGCAGCATCGGTGCCTCCAGCCCGGAGGAAATCACGCCATCGCAACCGGCCTCCAGCGCCCGTCGCGCACGCGACAACACCAGCCGCTCGACATCGCAGGCAAAGCCCAGATCATCCAGATCCCCGCGATCGAGGCTGGTCAGCACGGTCACCGCGAGAATGGCGATGTCACCCTTCTCGGCCGCAGCCGCTTCCATGATGGCCTGGTTGCCATGCACGGTGGCGAAGCTCACGCCGCGATGATGCAGACCACGCACCGCCGAGCGCACGGTCTCGGGCACATCGAAAAATTTCAGGTCGACGAACACCTTCTTGCGCTGCGCCACCAGCCATTCCACCAGCTCGAAGTAACCGCCGGACATGAACAACTCCAGCCCGACCTTGTAGAACACCGCCTCACCACCCACGGCCTGAACAAAGTCTTTCGCCTGCTGCGCACTGGGCAAATCCAGCGCAACGATCAGCCTCTCCCGAGGATCTATATTTTTTGCTTTAAAATCAGACACTTAGAGTATTCCTGGCAAGAAGGTGTGGCAAACCGCCGAGGCGCGAGTTTATCCGAAGCCTGCCAGCACCGGAGTCACGTAACATCCGCCTCCATTCATCCAGCGCAACAACACGCTTCTCCCCATGCACGACACATTCCATCAAGCATGAGCATCGCGCTCGCAGCACGACGCTTTCTGCGCGCCCAGAGCCAGGCGGTACTGAGCACGCTCTCGGCCAGACATGACGGCGCGCCGTTCGGATCACTGGCACCCTTTGTACTCGATCAGCAGGGTGCGCCCTGGATGCTGCTGAGTGGGCTGGCCGAGCACAGCCGCAATCTGCAGGCCAAGGCGCAGCTATCACTGTTTGTGCAGGCAGCCCAGAGTCATGTCGTGGATGCCGGTCGCCAGCGCGATCAAGCTGCCGATGCACCGCTTGCAAGTCGCGGCGACAGTCAGGCCAGCGCACGCCTGACCCTGGTGGGTAAGGCCGAACCCCTCTCCCCGGATGCCGCACTGCGTGCGCGCTTTATCCGCTATCAACCGCAGTCCGAGAGCTATCTCAAGCTGGGCGACTTCCGCTTCTGGGGTGTGCAGCCGCTGGAGTTACGCTTCATCGAGGGCTTCGCGCGGGCACACTGGGTGAGTGCGAGTGACTTCCTGCTCGACGGTGACGCCTTCGCACAGGCCGAACAACAGACCATAGACTGGCTGCACAGCGCCCACGCCAGCAATCTGCAGCGACTGGCAGTGCAAGCCGGCGCAGCCAGCCGGCGACCGCAGGTGCAATTGCTGGGCCTGGATAGCGACGGCCTGGATATGTTGGTCGACGGCCAGCGACGTCGGCTGGCCTTCTTCGAGAGCATCGCCCATCCGTCGGACTGGCCGGATGCATTCGCTGCGCTGCTGCAGCCAGCAAGCCCAGCTCAGACACGCTAATCCGATCAAGCAATTCCAACGTGGACGCCACACCGATGCCAACCGAACCTAGCGCGACTGCGTCTCGGTCCGCCTCCCTTAGCGCGAACCTGAGCGCGACCCTGAGCGCGACCCTGCTGTGCGGCCTGATCTTTCTCGGCCTGGCCTGGGAGCTGTGGCTGGCACCCTTGCGTCCGGGCGGCT
>CAIPUP010000093.1 GCA_903868285.1 uncultured beta proteobacterium | reverse complement strand
GATGCATAGCCGGATTCTATCTGTCGCGGGCATGACAAAGCTTAGCTCGGGCAAGGGTGTGAAAGCCCGGTGCTATGATCCGGCCGTTTTTTGCCTACCTGCCGACATAGCCTCAGCCAATGCCACAACCACATTTCCCGCCTGCGCTCGGCGGTGAAATTGCCGGTGGAGAGACGGGCGAGCCCCTCTTAGAAAGAAACGCGTGAGCCTGGACATCATTAGCAACCCGTGGTTCTGGGCCTGGGCCATTCCGGCCTGCATCCTCACCGGCATTTCCAAGTCCGGCCTCGGTGGCGGCGTTGGCGGCTACACCGTACCGCTGATGTCGATGGCCATTTCGCCGATTCAGGCCGCTGCCATCGCGCTACCCGTGCTGTGCGTCATCGACCTCGCGGCCCTGCGTGCATGGTGGGGAAAATGGGACAAAACCATCATGCGCACCATCATGCCCGGCGGCATATTGGGCATCGTTGCTGGCGGCGTCACGTTCAGCGTCATGAATGAGCACTGGATACGCATCATGATCGGCGGCATTTCGATCGGCTATCTGGGATGGAATCTGCTCAAGCTGATGAACAAGACCATCAACGTACCAAATCCGATGGGCAAAGCGGCCGGTGCGTTCTGGGCCACCGTCTCGGGCTACACCAGCACCATCGCCCATGCCGGCGGGCCGGCCATGGCGGTGTATCTGTTATCCCAACGCATCGACAAGGGCATGTTCGTCGCCACCTCGGTCGTGTTCTTTGCGGTGGTCAACTATCTCAAGATCATTCCCTATGTCTGGCTGGGTCTGTTCGATACCCGCAACATCCTCACATCGCTATTGCTGATTCCCTTTGGCATCATCGGCACCCGCATTGGCATCTGGCTGCATAACCGCATCAGCCAGAACATGTTCTATATCGTGATCTATGCCCTGCTAGGGTTTACTGGCGCAAAGATGCTGTGGGATGGCATACGCGGTCTGCAATAACGCAAACACAACACTCTAGGAGGAGGAAGTGATGTCAAGCAAGCCTGAGCAAAACACAGCCCGACAATCGCTACAACATGCACTGATCACGCTCGCAACCAGTTTTTGCCTTGGCCTGATGTCGGGCACTACCGTCGCGCAACCGGCCTGGCCCGCCAAACCCATACGGGTTGTGCTGCCCTTTGCCCCCGGCGGCGTGGTCGATGTCAGCATGCGCGGCCTGGCGCCGAAAATGGGCGAACTGCTGGGGCAACCGGTGGTGGTGGATAACCGCGCCGGCGCCGGTGGCACCATCGGCATGAGCGAAGTGGCGCGCGCCACGCCTGATGGCTACACCCTGCTGTTCACGCTCGAGAGCCTGGTGCTGGCACCCTATCTGTACAAAAAGCCTGGCTACGATCCAGTGCGCGACTACGCACCGGTGTCATACCTGTTCACCGTACCAACTACGGTGATGGTCAGCACCGCCCTGCCGGTCAACAGCCTGGCCGAGTTGATCGCACTGGCACGCAGCCAACCCGGCAAGATCGCTTCCGGCTCTGGTGGCACCGGCACCATTTCGCATCTGCTGCTGGAGATGATCAAGATTGCCGGCAATGTCGACATCCAGCACATTCCCTACAAAGGCATGGCAATTGCCATGACCGATTTCATGGCCGGGCAAATCCAGATGATTCCTGCCTCGACCACCGCTGCTGCAGCGCAGGTGAAAAGCGGCAAGGCGCGCGTCATCGCCGTGGCTTCTCCGAAACGGGCAGCTACGATGCCGGACGTCCCCACCACGCATGAACTGGGCTATCCCGGCATGGATGCCCTGCTATGGATGGGCTTGTTGGCGCCAGCCGGAACGCCAGCCAATATCGTGATGACACTGAATTCGGCCGCCATACGCGCCAGCAACGATCCGGCCAACGCCGCGCGCTATGCCAGCCAGGGCATTGAGCTGGTGGGCTCATCACCGGCGGAGTTTCAGCGCTTTATTGCCTCCGAGAGCAGCCGGTTGGGCAAGGTCATCACCGCGGCAAAAATTCAGCCGGAGTAATGATCTGCCGGCGATAAATGTCAAGGACGCGGCTCGGCGTCGGGTCGCTCACGATAGACATCGCGGCCATGCTGGTAGATATCCTGACGCAGCTTGCGCCGCTCTTCCGGCTTGAGATCCCAGCCCGGAGGACGGCGATGCTCACCGCGCCCTTCACGTGCACCCCGCTCTGGGTTGGCACCCGGTTGTTGTCCCTGGCCAGGCACCGCCTCTGGCGCAAAACGATGCTGCCGCCAGGGCGGCACGGCATGGGGCGGCACGGCATGGGGTGCTGACCAGCCGCCTTGGCCACGCGGACGCGCTTTTTCAGCGCCTGCCGGGTCGGCAGGTCGTTGCGCAGGATCGGCAGGCGATGCTTCCACGACCGATTCGGCTGCCAGCGCAGCATCAGGCACGACCATTCCTGCCAGCATGAGCAAGGAGCAAAACCGCACCACAGCGAGCAATGTCGCGCGCGATAAACGATAACAACCTGGACGATCAATCATCGGTGTGCTTCGGTGGGTGTGCTGGCATGGTTTACGCGCACTGTTTGCCCGACGCAAATGGGGCAAATCAGTGTAGTGCAACAGCCTGACTTTGCGTTGCCAGCCGCACCAACAGGCCATCGACTTTTGTAAGCAGATGTTGCAAACCGGCAAAACCAGCGCCACAGCGATGGCAAAGCGCACTACCATGATCCGAACTCCGCAACTCGAATTCTCCAACCCGCAGAGCCCAGTCACCGATGGATCAAAAAGCCCGAATCCTGGTTATCGACGACGACCTTCGCTTGCGCGATCTGCTCAAGCGTTACTTGAGCGAGCAGGGTTACACCGTGCAAACGGTGCCAGATGCCGTGTCCATGAAACGCCTCATGACACGCGAGAATTTCGATTTTCTGGTGCTGGACCTGATGCTGCCGGGTGAAGACGGACTGTCGCTCTGCCGGCAACTGCGGGCCGAGAAGAACGACATACCCATCATCATGCTCACCGCACGCGGCGAAGATGTGGACCGCATCATCGGCCTGGAAATGGGCGCCGACGATTACCTTGCCAAACCCTTCAATCCGCGCGAGCTGCTGGCGCGCATCCATGCCGTGCTGCGACGCCGCCCGGCGGCCAAGACACCACCAGCCGCGCCGACGCTGGAGCAACAGCTTGTGCGCTTCGGTGAATTCGAATTGAATCTTGCCAATCGTCAGCTGCAACGCAATGACCAACCGATAACGCTCACCAGTGGCGAGTTCGCACTGCTCAAAGCCCTTGTGCTCAACCCTCGCATTCCACTCTCACGCGACAAGCTGACCGAAATGGCGCGCGGCAAGGAATATCAAGCCACCGACCGATCGATTGACGTGCAGATGTCACGCCTGCGCAAACTCATCGAAACCGATCCCGCGAGGCCGATCTACCTGCAAACGGTCTGGGGCTTTGGCTATGTCTTCATTCCGGATGGCGACAAGCTTTGAAAGCACACCTTCCGCGCTCCTTGCTCTGGCGCACCTTCCTGATCCTGGCAGGACTGTCACTGGCCACCACCCTTGCCTGGGTACAGATATTCCGGGTGTTCGAAACCGCACCCCGGCTGCAGCAACTGGCCGAGCACCTGGTGTCTGCCGTCAACCTGACCCGCACTGCCATGATCACAGCCGATGTCAATAAACGTCGCGACCTGTTGCTCAACCTGGCCGAGCGCGAAGGTATCGAGGTCTATCCCGCCGAGGTCGATGACAGCATCAGCCTGCCATCGGCCTCGGACACGGATTTACAACGCGTGCTCATGCTGGCGCGGCAGAGCCTGGGGGCCGACACCCGTTTTGCCATCGAACGTGCAGGCCAAACCGGCTTCTGGGTCAGCTTTCGACTCGGCGAGGAGGACGAATACTGGGCGCGCATGCCGATTGATCGCTTTCAGCAGCAACTCACCCTGCAATGGCTGGGATGGGGCCTGCTGGCCTTGCTGCTGGCGCTGGTGGCCGCCTTTTTTATCGCCAGACGTTTGGGTCTGCCGCTGCAAGCCCTGTCGGATGCGGCAAAGAACATTGGTCGTGGCCAGAGCGGCGTCAGCGTGCCGGAAACCGGACCGCTGGAAATTCGCAACCTGTCACTGGCCTTCAATCACATGAGCCAGGAACTGACGCGGCTGGATCAAGACCGCGCACTGATCCTGGCTGGCGTATCGCACGACTTGCGCACGCCACTGGCCCGCCTGCGCCTGGCGGTCGAAATGAGCAGCGATACCAGCCTGCAAAGCGGCATGGCGCAGGACATCGAGGAAATGGATCGCATCATTGGCCAGTTCCTCGACTTTGCGCGCTATGCCAACGCCGCAAACCCGGACGCGACAGCCCGCGCACCGACCATGCTGCGCCTGTCCGATATCGCACAACACATGCTGGAGCACTATCGCAAATCGGGCCACCAGCTCAGCGCTGATCTGCAACCGACACCGCTGCAACCGTTGCATGAACTGGCGCTACAGCGGGTATTGAGCAACCTGATCGACAACGCCATCCGCCATGCCGCAGGCAGCGTAATCCTGCTGCGTACCCGTAAGGCAAGACCAAGCGAGTCGACACAAGAGGCGGTGGTCATGGAAGTGATCGACGCTGGCCCCGGCATCGATGCGGGCTTGCGTGAGCGGCTGAAGCTGCCGTTTGTCCGTGCGCAGGATTCCCGCACCGGTCCGGCGGGCTCGGGCCTGGGTCTGGCTATCGTCGAGCGCATCCTGCGCCAGTATGGTGGCACACTCGCCCTGTTGCCCCGGCCGGCTGGCGAGGGCAGCGGGCTGGTGGCGCGCGTGACGCTGCCAATCGCTGCGACAGCAGCACCTGCCTAGATCATCAATATCCAGATAGAGAAGACCCATGAATGTGATGCTGTTCCACCTCATGCCCTACGCCGATCTCGATCTCGAGGCCAGCAAGGACTTTCCGACTGTATGGGCCACCCTGCCCAATCGCTTCTACGACCCGCAAAAGGGTCATGCGCTCTATAACCGTTATCTGGACGAACTCGAATACGGTGAGCGACTGGGTTTCGACGGTTTGTGCGTCAATGAACACCACCAAACCGCCTACGGCATGATGCCCTCGCCCATCGTCACTGCGGCGGCACTGTCACGCCGTACCAGCCGCGCCAAGATTGCGATCCTGGGCAGTGCCATTCCGCTGCGCACCCATCCGCTGACGCTGGCCGAAGAACACGCCATGATCGACAACATCACTGGCGGTCGATTGATCTCGGGCTTTGTTCGCGGCATTGGCGCGGAATATCACATCACCGGCGTCAACCCGACCATCTCGCATGAGCGCTTTCATGAAGCGCACGATCTGATAATCAAAGCCTGGAGCGAGCCTGGGCCGTTCGAGTGGCACAGCAAGCACTACCACTTCGAATACGTCAACCTCTGGCCCCGCCCCTATCAGCAACCCCACCCGCCAATCTGGATACCGTCACAAGGCAGCCGCGAAACCATCGAATTCGCCGCCGACCCGCGACACAAGTACGTCTATCTGCAGACCTTCAGTCCGATCAAGCAGGTGCAGCGCTACCTGCAGCTGTACCGCGATACCGCAACCCGCTTTGGTTACACCGCCAGTCCGTCCCAGCTGGGCTGGGCCAGCATGGTCTATGTCGGCGACAGCGATGAACAGGCACTGGCCGAGGCCGGGCCGCATTTCGAGATTTTCAGGAATCGCTTTCTGAAAAAGCCGTTCGAGATGCTGCTGCCACCGGGCTACACCTCACGCGATTCCATGAAGGGAATGCTGGCGGCCAAGGGCGACATCACCAGCAATGTCGATGCCAAACGCGCCGTCGACATGGGCATGTTCGTCTGCGGTGGGGTGCAGACGGTACGCGAGACTCTGCTCACCTATGCCAGGGAAATCGGTTTTGGCAA
This sequence comes from uncultured beta proteobacterium, assembly GCA_903868285.1. GTDB lineage: Bacteria > Pseudomonadota > Gammaproteobacteria > Burkholderiales > SG8-39 > CAIPUP01. Next base: position 17,513 of record CAIPUP010000093.1, on the reverse strand, counting down.
CCTGCTCACCATGCTGCAATTCGGCACCCTGCCAGCCGATCTGACCCGTCGCAACATGGAGCGCTTTGCCATGGACGTGATGCCTTGGCTCAAGCGCGAGATGGCAAAGCAGGGGCTCAGCCAGCAATAGAAACTACCAGGTCTGTCCCAGGCGCGTCAGTGCATCCCTGGAGTATTGAAGTCCCTGCCGTGCTGCCAGCTGATGCAGGCGTATCGCCTCGCTCATGTTCTTGGTGACGCCACGTCCGTTCTCATAGCACCAGGCCAGATCGCCATTGGCATCGGCATTGCCGCTGGCCACTGACAGCCGGAACAAACGCAGGGCTTCGGCATCGCTTTGCGCCACACCGGTGCCATCGCGATACATGCGGGCCAACGCCGACTGCCCCTTGCCATTACCCTGATTGGCTGACAGCCGGTACCACTTCAGCGCCTCGGCAACATCCTTGCTCACCCCTTGCGCCAGTTCATACATGGTGCCAAGCAGCCATTGACCACGCGCATTGCCGCTGGCGGCTGACAGGCGATACCACTTCAATGCCTCGGGATCACTCTTGGCGATACCCTTGCCCATGTCATAGGCGTAGCCCAAGGAAGCCTGCGCCTCCGCATGCCCCTGATCGGCAGCAATGCGATAGAAGCGCACCGCCTCGGCTTCGTTCTTCGCCACACCCGTGCCATTCCAGTAACGCTGCGCCTCCTCATAGGCTTTGTCGGCGCTCATCACTGGTGCGGCCGTCTTGAGCCGTTCCAGCGACTTCTTGGCATTGTCATTGCCCTGATCGGCTGCCAGCCGATACAAACGCAGCGCTTCGTTCATGTCCTTGGTGACGCCCCTGCCGAACTCGTACATGCCGCCCAGATTGTTTTGACCATAGGCATTGCCCTGATTGGCTGCCAGCCGATACCACTTCAAGGCCTCGCTGTAATCACGGGTCACACCCTGCGCGCCCTCAAACATCGTGCCCAACAAAACCTGGCCGCGCGCGTTGCCCGTTGCCGCGGACATGCGATACCACTTCAGCGCCTCGGCATCACTCTTGGCCACGCCGGTTCCCATGTCGTAGGCATAGCCCACCGAGGCCTGCGCATCACCATGGCCCTGATCAGCCGCAATGCGGAACAGTCGCACCGCTTCCGCCTCGTTCTTGGCAACGCCCGTACCGTTCCACAGACGCAGTGCTTCCTCATAAGCCTTCTCGGCAGGCATCACCGGCACCACCGTCTTGAGTCGGTCGAGCGCCTTCTTGGCGCTGTCATTACCCTGATCCGCTGCCAGCCGGTACAAGCGCAGGGCCTCGTTCATGTCCTTGGCAATGCCTTTGCCATATTCATACATATCGGCAAGATCGGCCTGACCGGAGGCATAGCCCTGATTGGCCGATAGCCGATACCACTTGACCGCCTCGGCATAGTCGCGCGTCACCGCTTGCGCCTGCTCATACATGGTGCCAAGCAACCATTGCCCCCGGGCATTACCTGCCGCAGCCGACTGGCGATACCACTTCAATGCCTCGGCATCGTTCTTGGTAACACCCTTTCCCAGGTCAAAGGCATAGCCCAGCGATGCCTGCGAAGGTGCATGCCCCTGATCGGCCGCCTGGCGATAGAGTCGTACCGCCTCGGTCTCGTTCTTGGCCACGCCATTGCCATTCCACAGATCATTGGCCTGCTTGAACAGGCTCTCTACGCTGGGTGCTGCCGGTGCCGGTGCAGCGCTGGCGGTCTCCAGACGCTCGAGTGCTTTCTTGCCGTTCTCATTACCCTGATTGGCCGAGAGTTGAAACCAGCGCCGCGCTTCGGCCAGATCCTTGGCGACGGCCTGCCCGTTCTGATACATCGTCCCCAACAAATACTGTCCGTGGGCATAACCCTGATTGGCCGAGAGCCGGTACCAACGCAAGGCCTCGGCATCATTCTTGGCGATGCCACCCCGCCCGAGGTCGTAGGCAAAACCCACCATCGATTGCGACGCCGCATGCCCCAGATCAGCCGCCTGACGATACAGGCGCACTGCCTCGACTTCGTTTTTCGCCACCCCGGTGCCGTTCCAGTATTTATTCCCCTGCTGATAGATGCTCTCGCCGCTTACCGCAGCCGCCGGTGCCGCCGCCGGTGCCGCCGCCGGTGCTGCCGCCGGTGCTGCCGCCGGTACCGAAGCCGGTGCCGACGAAGCCGCCGCACTCAACTGCCGCATGCGATTGCGCGCCAGCCCGGAAAAGCGTCCCTCGGGGAATTGCCGCAGGTACTCCTCAAAGTCGCTGCGGTCCTGACTGCTCTTGATCGAATCCCAGAACGCCAGATCGAGCGCCGCCGGATCAACCTTGTTCAAGGCTGCCGGCACCGCGCCCTCAGTCTGCCCGCCCTGCGCCTGCGCCAGCACCGCCCCGGCACGCGGCTGGGTGAAATAAAACCGTCCCAGCGACTGGTCATAGATCGCCGGCACCTGATCCTTGCCAACGCTCTTGGCCAGCGACGCCACCTGCTCACGCACGTTGCGCAAGACATCCCCCACCGGCAGGCCAGGGGTTTCCATTTCCTTGAGCAGCACGCGCGTGAATACGCCATTGCGTACCGGATCGCGATCACTCAAGCGATCCAGTGCCTGCTGGCCCGAGCCAGCCGAATACAGCACCATCTGACCAGTCGCAGCAGTGGTTGGTGCAAGGCCGCGACCACCAATGGCACGACCCGAATCACGAAACGGATTATTGCGGCAGGCATCGATGATGGCCAGCGAGAAGCGCGCCTTGCGTTCCTGCAAATCCTCCAGCACACGCTGTAAAGGCACGGCATCGTCACGCACCTGATCTTCAGCATCGCCCTTGATATCAATCGGCAACAAATAGTTGGCGCCACCCATTTCAACGCCATGTCCGGAGAAGAAAAACACCGCCTCATCACCCGGGGACACCATAGCCTTGAAGCTGCGCAGCGCCACTTTGAAGCTGTCCAGATTGACGTCGGTCTTCAAGGTCACCTTGAAACCGGCCTTCTCCAGCGAGCGCGCAATCGCCGTTGCATCTGCCTTGGCGTTCATGAGCGTACTGACCTGCTTGTAGCCATCATTGCCGACCACCAGCGCCACCCGCTTCGGGCCGTTGGATGCATTGTTGGACTGCGCGGCGGCAGTGCCAACAACCAGGAAAGAAATCAGAATTAGGCTTAGACGCATGACGGTGATCCGGAATTGAAATGAATTTGCCAGGCAAGCAGCAATGCAACCTATCGCTAGCACATTGCCAACATTCAGCGCTTCTTGAATACGATCGAATCCACCAGCCGATCGCCACTGGCGTCGATCTTCAACAGGATCTGCGCGTCATAACCCTCCAGCAAGGAAGTCTGGGGCTGGTCCGTCTTGACGGCAGAGAAGATGGTCCAGAGGGTGGGAATCAGGCTCAACAGCGGCAAACCACGCGCCTGCAGCTCACCCGCAGGTGGCACCACCTTCAGTTCGCCGCCGGCATTGCGCAAGGTCGTCATCCAGGGCGTGAGTCGGTCCGGCAAATTGCTCGGCTTGACGCGATCAATGAAGGCGATCTTGATGTCGTCCGGGCGCGCCTCGAGCGATTGCCGCAACTGATCATCGAACTGCGGCAAGTCGACAAATTGCAACGGGCCTTCGGGCAAGGCTTGCGGTTTCGGGGCGACGCAGGCCGCAAGCATCACCAGCAGCATCCAGCACAGGAATAAGGACCGCATTTTTTTCCTTTAAGATCAATGACTTATGTTAATTTCGAATGACGATCACTGCACCGTCACAGATAGCAACTGGGTGCCAACGCGCCCGGCACTGTCCTCGATCTCCAGCGCGATGCGATGCGAACCCGAAGGCAGCTGCGCCCCATCCACCGTCAGACCCTCGCCATCCAGGCGCGCCACTTTCAATAGCCGACTGGTGATGTCGATACGAAATGCACCATACAGCGCCTTAAAACTCTCGGGCTTGATCACCGCCGGCGACACCGGCTTGAAGCGCAGTTGCACCACCGTGGGCGATGTGATGCTGCCCTTGATATCGGGCGCGATGATGTCGATCTGCGGCGCATCCGGCACCCGTGCCGCACGCGCACTCAGCTGTGGCGCAGCACGCGATTGCGAAGCTTCTTGCTCGCTCACCAGCAAGCCCGCCGAACCAATGCTCTGCGCCTGCGATAGCGGGGTGAGCAGCCAAGCCGCCAGCGTCAACACGCCAGCCAGCTGCAATCGATGCAGACGATTTTCCATGCGCATAGCTACTCCCTGGTCTTGATCCGCACCCGGCGGTTTTCTGCCGCCAGCGGATCATCTTTGTTCAGCAACTCGGCGTAGCCCTTGCCCGCCGCATTCAAGCGTGCAGCCTGCACACCCTCGGCCACCAGAAAACGCATCACCGCCTGTGCGCGCTGCTCGGACAGCCGCTGGTTGTATTGCGCCGTGCCCTTGGCATCGGTATGTCCTTCCACCGCGAATTGCAGCGCCAACATGCGATCGACTTTCATCGCCGCCGCCAGTCGCTGTAACTGCGGCTTGCTGGAATCCTGGATGCGCGCCGAATCGAAATCAAAGTTGATCATCAGATCAACCTTGGCCGGCTCCACCTGCAAATTGCGCAGGCTGCGGGTGGTCGACTGCGGCGGTGCCAGGGCATTCACCAAGTCGTCAACGGAGAGCTGCTGCGACTGCGCACTGGCGCACGTGCAAACACACAGTGCCAGCAATGCAAACAGCGAACGCACAGACCGGAATGGACGATTCATCATGGGATTTCCTTGATATCAATCAGCGCCGCACTCATGCTGGCGGAACGCCCTTTCACACCCTTGCCGAGGAAAAAATCCATCAGCCGATTGCGTCCGGCCAGATCAGCCACAGCAAACGTGAACGCACCACCACCGCCATCGGTCGGCACAAATACCTTCGGATCGCGCGGCGACTGGCTCACCACCACCAGCATGCGGTTGGTGCCCGGCGGCCCGCCTGCGGTCACTTCCCATGAGGGACGCGGCAACTGCAAGGTCTGATTGGCCTTGATGCGATTGTCACCATCGACCTTGTTCGGGAACAGCAAGTAAAAACTCTTTTCATCGCTGCCCAGCATCACCACATAGACATAACCCGCCACTGGCGATTTGACGCTGAGCGCCAGCCTGTCCTGACCGATGCGCAGGTTGGGCGAAGGAATACTCACCAGCAGTTCACGCCGTGAATCGCGTTGCTGAAACAGCTCTTGCAAGGTCGCCAGCGAATCCATCGGCTCCGGTGCTGCGGTTGGTGCAGGGTTCAGGGCCGGCGTCGGGACAGGCGTAGCCACCGGTGCCGGTGCTGATACCGGCGGTGTTACCGGCGCGGATACCGGCGCGACCGCGACCGCGGTGGGCGCCGGGCTGGGTAGCTTCACTGGCTCAACCGCCGCTTGCGCTGCCGGCGTCGGCGGGGTTGAGGGCATAGGCGCAGCGGCGGGCGGCGCCTGCACGACGACCGGCGCGGCTGGCGGTGCGCTGGGCGTCACCACCAGATTGCGGTTGCCGGACACCTGAATGGTGCTGGGCAGCAGCCCGCGCGCGCGACTGGGTGCCATACGCTGATCCATGATCTTCTGGGCACAGGCACGCACTTCATCCAGCGACACCGCGCCGCTGCGATTCAGGTCACTGGCCTCGCCCAACAGACAACGGCTGATGGCCTGGGTCGCTATGCCACCCCTGCCCGGCTCATCCCAGCTCACTTCATCACGCTTGGAAGCGGCAATCTGCACAAAATTTTCGCTCTTGATACCAAAGCGCCCCAGTTCGCTGAGCAGACTGCGCGTCACCAGGTTATTGCTGCCCTGGGTGGAGCAGGCGTCCTGTTTGGCCTTGCTGATGAACTTGGGCCGCATCGCAGGCGATGACAAGGCACGCGTTGTTGCCAGTACGCCACCAGAAAAACACGAGTCAACCATGGTGATCATCTTCTCGGCACGCTGACTCATCGGGCCGGTGTATTTGGCGAACTCCTGCTCGTTGATCATGTCGCCATCAAACGACAGCAACCCTTCCTCGCAGCCGCCACCCGTAGCCATGCGCGTGCCATGTCCGGAGAAATAGACGAATACACGATCGCCCTGCTGCACCCGGCGACTAAGCTTGGCCAGTTGCGCTTCGATATTGCGTTTGGTGGCCTGCTCGTCACGCAGTTCGATGATGGCCTTGTCATCCACGCCCATGGCGGTAGCCATCTGGCGCGCACTCTTCATGTCGTAGGGAACGCCCTCCAGCGTATCCGCTCCCACGTTCGAAGCATAGTGACTGATACCGATGATCAAGGCATGCCGTCCTTCCACTGCCTGCGCCAGCGTCGGTGACAACAGGCCCAGGGCCAACGACATCACCAGTGGCATCACCAGTGGCATCGCAAGCGGTAGTGCCGCTGCCAGGGCTGCCTGCGTCGAACGATGCGGTGTCATCCAGAATTTCTCCATAGCGATTCTCTTGATATTGATGGAACTACAAACGACAACTTCAGCGTCCGCCCTCGCCCACCAGCGCATAGGGTGCCCAGAACGCCGGGTGTTCAAAGCGCGGCAAGGCCATCACCACCAGCATGCCGTGACGCAGGGCGCGCGAGCGGGTCATGCCCGGATTCGATTGATAGGCGGCGAAGGTGTTGGTGGTGAGTAATTTTGCACTCTCGCTTTCCACCGACCAGTGTGTCACCAGCAGACTACGACTACCGGCATAGAAAAATCCACGTGCCAGACCCGACATGGCCTCGCCCTGACGACCATCGGCACCCGCGGTATTGCAGGCGCTCAGCACCACCCAATCAGCATTGAGCTTCAAGCCGAGCACGTCTTCGAGTGTCAGCAAGGGGCTGAGAGCAGGCTCCGAAGCCTGCAGCGGCGCAGCCGCAACCGATGACGATGGCGGCGCAGCCGCCATGGCCAGCGCCGGCTGGTCCAGATGCGGCAGATCGCCTGCCAGCAAGCCATGCGTGGCAAACACCACCACACGCTTGCGTTGCAGCCGACCGTCTGCGCTCGCGGCCAATACCGATTCCCGTGTTGCATCGCGACCGAGCAACACGTCATTGCGAACATCAGCGCCGAGGGAGCGCGCCAGCGCCAACACTTCATCACGCGTATCTGGCAGCGGTGGGATGGCGCTGTAGCGCAATCGATCCACCTGCGGTTGGGCGATATCCGTTCGCAGGTTCGGTCGTTCGGTGATGGCAGCGCGCACCATGCCGGCCAGCTGCGCCGGCGCATTGGCACCCTGGCTGCCATCGAACAGTGGATCACCCCATGCCATCAGCGCCTGATCGGCCGAAGGCTGCTGTTGCAGCCGCTTCAATGACAACCAGGCACTGGAGGAAGGAATATGACTGATCGCGTGGCTGCGTATCAGCCAGGGCGCTGCCTTATACGACCCTGCGCCCCAGGGCGTGGTCGGCAAGACTGCAAACGGTAACTGCCCGAGCGCACCCGAAGTTGCAATGATCAGATGGGCTTTGCCACGAATGCGATCTGCCAGAGGCAACAGCAGCTGCCGATAAATCTCATGCGCAGCGGCAAAATCAAAGCGCGTCTTGAGAGCCGCTGGTCCGGCCACATCCAAGGTGGCACGCACCGCCGTCACCAGTGCACCCAAACGATCGGCACCGATTGCAGCCTTGTGCAAGCCAACCTGTCCATCATTGGACAGCGCGAACACATAGGTCTGATCTTTCAGCGGCAATATCGAAACAAAAACCTCATCCGGCCCCAGACGCGCAGCTATTTCCTCTGCAGCAGGCGGACGTGGTTGCAGCAATTGGAAGTAATCCGGAAATTCCTTCTGTATCCGGTCACGGTAACCACGGCGCAATTGCTCCAGCTCGACGATGCGTGCGCGCATGGAACGCACCACCTCCGGATTGCGACGGCGATCGCCCTCGGCCGATTGCTCGGTGATGTAGGAATACAGCGTGCTCAGCTCGTTCCTGGCGATCTGGTCCTGGCGCGCGATCTCGGCGATGCCAGGCTGATGAATACCGGCGCGCGCTGCGGCATCAGCGATAGCCTGCTCCACCGATGATGCAATCAGATGATTCGCGGCGGCAAAGGCGTGCGCAGCGTCGTTGCGGGCTCGCGCAGCGTCGTTGCGGGCGTGCGCAGCGTCGTTACCGGCAACGGCCAATGCCGGCGATGCCGATAACAGCTTTAGATAGCTCTCGAAAATCAGCGATCGCGCGGCCTTGGTCATGGCGTTTTCGCGATAGTCGACCGACAACATTGTGGGACTGGCGATATCGCGTACCGCCTGTTCGAACTCGGTTCGAGCCTGCGACTGCTGCAAGGCCGTGCCACGCGCCAGCGACACGGCAAAAAGCCCGCGCGTCAAGGCGGTGAAGTAATGCGAAGCGCCGTAGGTACGCACATGCCAGTCCAGGGTTCTGGCATACAGTTCCTGTGCCTGCGCCAAACGCCCGGTCTGCATGTACACCATGGCACGCACCCGCACCTGGCGCGCGATCTGCTGCAGTTGCGGCGCGTTGCCCACTGCGGCATCGATCTGCGCCAGTTCGGCTGCGGCTTCCTGCCAGCGTTGCTCGCCTACCAGCGCCCGGTTGATGCGAAAGCGGTTCCACAGCACTACTGGTGCGTTATCGGGGTAACCCAGCTTGCGCTGCAATTGCTGGATGTTGAGCGCCACTTCACGCGAAGCGGCGTAGTTGCCTTCGCTGAAGCGCAGGTCTGACACCCGCATCAAAAAGCCGAGCATCTTGTCCTCGGTCAGGCCATAGTCGCGATACAGCGTATGGGCCAGACGCAGGCTTTCATCGGCATCCAGCCAACGGTTCATGTTGATCTGGATGGAAGCCATTTCGGTGGCAGCCCAGGCGTGGTTGGCACGCGAATACTGTTGCTGCCGTTGATCGACGAAGGCATAGAACGGCGGCAACTCGCGTCCCTTGTCGATCGCCAGGCGTGCCGCCTGCAGCGCCTGATCGAACTGCCCCATGCGTGACAACAACCTGCCACGCGCATTCAGGTACTCCATCTCGGCCCGGATGAACCAATAGCCCGACGCAGCCTCGCGCACGCGCGGAAAGGATTTCTTGATGACCGCTTCGGCCTCATCCAGCAACTTGGCGGCGCGCGGCAGCTTGTTCTGGTCCATGTAGGCCACTGACAGCCTCGCCCGCGCCCGCACCATCTGGTTGGGCACGGTCAGATCTTTCAGCAAGGCCTCAAACAGCGTGAAGCCTTCGGCAATTTTTTCACTGCCCAGCAGGTAAGAGGCAAGAGTCCAGCGCGAGTCGATGTCGAACAAGGCGGTCTGCCATTGACGCAACACCGACTCACGCGCGGCGTTGTCACCCAAGGCGAAGGCTGCTGCATCTTTGGCGCGAAAATGCTCTTGCAGCACCGCATTGGTGGCAAAGCGCGGCACCGGCGCCTCCAGCAGCGCCTGCAAGCGTTCACGCTCGGGCGACGACATTTGCAGCCGAGGTGCGGCGTCCAGCTCCTGGGCGCGTGCCGGCGCGACCGAGAGCCACAGTGCCGGGAAACTCAAAAGCAGCAGCAATGACAGGCGGCGCAGCAACAACATTTCGGCTCGCGTGGTTGTGGGGGCACGGCGGACGGTATGCTTGACGAGCTCAACACAGCGGCCGCTAGAAGGTCTCGCAGTTTACCCAAGGTCGCCCCACCAGCGACCACAATCAGCCCCCAAAACCTATGAAAAAAACCTTTAAATTCAGCAACCTATTGTTGATTTGCGCGATCACGGGCACGCTCTCGGGCTGCTCCGTGGTGGCAGTTGCCGATGCCGCAGTCAGTGTTGGCGCAACGGTAGTGAAAACGACGGTGAATGTAATCGGCAGCGCGGTGGATGCAGTGCTGCCCGAGAAGAAAGACAAAGAGAAGGAAAAGAAGTAACGCCAGGCAGAACGCTAAGGCAAGGGCTGATAGCAGGCGCCCTGCGCATCCCGTGCCGCCAGCACCAGCACCGGTCGCTGCAGCGTCCAGCGCACCGGCGGCAGCGGCTTGAGCGCATCCAGCCAGGCCTGACTGGGTCGCACTTCCCTTAGCAAGGTGACATGCGGCACAAACGGCTTGTCGTCGAAATCGATTTCGTGCTCCAGCAACTGCTGACGCAAGGCGCGGGCAGACTGCGCCAAGGCTGCAGGCAGACTGGAGCAGCCTAGCCAGGCCACACGGTTGTGCTTCCACCAGCCGGCGCGGTCCAGCACCAGTTCAAGTGGCTGCCACGGCAACTCGGCCGCCAGCGCCGACAGCATCGGCAGCTGTTCGTCGGCCACCTGGCCGATGAAACACAGCGTCATATGCAAATTGCGCGACTGCGTGGGGTTGCCACCGGCGGCAGCTTGCGCGCCATCGACCCAGGTCTGCAAGGCCGGTCGCACAGCGTCATCCGGCCAGAAGGCATAGAACACACGCGACTTGCCAGCCACCGCCGCGTTGCGACCGAGTTTTTTTGACTGCTGCTTTTCACTCATGCCGTCACCTGCTCAAGCATGGCAATCGCCTCAACTGCGATGCCCTCGCCACGCCCCAGCGCGCCGATACGCTCGAAGGTCTTGGCCTTGATATTGACCTGCGCGCTGGTCAAACCCAGATCGGCAGCGACATTGCTCAACATGGCCGGGATGTGCGGCGCCATCTTGGGTTGCTCGGCAATGATGGTGGCATCGATGTTGACGATGGAAAAACCGCTCTGGCGCAACAGGGTCAGAACCTGTCGCAGTAACACCCGGCTGTCGGCACCCTGCCAGCGCGCATCGGTATCCGGGAAATGCCGGCCGATGTCGCCCAGGGCAGCTGCGCCAAGCAAGGCATCGATCAGCGCATGCAACAACACATCGGCATCGGAATGCCCGAGCAGGCCGCGCGCATAGGGAATGTTCACGCCACCGATGATCAGCGGCCGCCCTTCGCACAGCACATGCACATCGAAACCCTGTCCCACCCGTAGCGCGGGTGAGGCGGGCAACACCGAGGACTGCAGCTGACGGCGTTGCAGCACCGCCTCGGCTAATGCCAGATCACCCGGCAATGTGACCTTGAAATTGTCGCTGCTGCCCGGCACCAGCAAGGGCTGCAAACCCAGCGCCTCCACCGCCGAGGCCTCGTCAGTGACGCTCACGCCCTGACTGGCAGCCTGCTGCAGCGCACGTCCCAACAATCCGGCGCGAAACATCTGTGGCGTCTGCGCCTGCCACAGCCCTTCGCGTGACGGTGTGGCAAGGATGCGGCGCGCGCCGCCTGCAGATTTGAGGGTATCGGCTACCGGCAGCGCGAGGATGCCGCCGCACTCCGGGTCACCCACCACCACTTGCGTGATCAGGCGCGACAGATCCAAGGGTGACAGACAGGGCCGGGCGGCGTCATGCACCAGCACCCAGTCGTCCTGGTTGATCACCGCTGCCGCAGCCATCAGGCCGTTATGCACGCTGTCGCGACGCGTTGCGCCACCGCAGTACAGCGGTGCCAGACGCTCGCCAAACGCCGACCAGTCCTGTTGGCGAAACCAGCCGTCCTCGGGCGACAGCACCACGAACACGCTGTCGATGGTCGGCTCGCTCAACAGGGCCTGCACCGCGTGCCACAACATGCAATGACCGGCCAGCGGCAAATACTGCTTGGGAATGGTGGCACCGAGGCGCTGACCGGCACCCGCGGCGGGAATCAGGCCGAACAATCGTGAATTCATGCGCCGGATCATACCTTTGTCGCATTGTCCCTCTGCGTTCGAGGCTGGCATCGCCCCAAGCCTGTGCGCAGAGGCGATAATCGACGACTCGCGCCGCACCAACCGCAATCGTTGGACGCAAAGTCGCTGGGCAAAAAGGATCGCAACCGCGCGCAACGGATCAAGGAGGTCTGCAACAGCATGAATAAGAACAAACATCACAAAGCCATCTGGGCAAGCTGCGCAGTGCTGCACCTGCTGATCGCAGGCGGTACCGCGAATTCACAAGATCGGACACAGGATCGGACACAGGATCGGGCTGCCGATAACTGGCCCGCCCGTCCGGTCACGCTGGTGGTGCCCTACACCCCCGGCACCGGTGCCGACATCCTGGCGCGCATCCTCGGCCCGCGTCTGGGTGAGCGCTGGAAGCAGGCGGTGGTGACCGACAACCGCGCCGGCGCCAGCGGCAACATCGGCAGCGACCATGTCGCCAAGGCGGCACCAGACGGCCATACGCTGCTATTCACCGCCACCTCGTTTGGCACCAATCCGGCCATCAATAAACTGCCCTTCGATCCGGTCAAGAGTTTCAGTCCGGTGATCCAGGTCTCCAGCAGCACCATGTCGCTCAGCATCAACCCGGCTGTGCCGGCGCGCAACCTGCGCGAGTTCGTCGAGCTGGCGAAAAAGCAACCGGGCAAGCTGCATTACGCCTCACCCGGCTCGGGCGGCCCACAGCATCTGGCGATGGAACTGGTGAAGCTGGAAACGCAAACCGACCTGGTGCATGTGCCCTACAAAGGCTCGGGTGGTGCGCTGTCGGATCTGGTTGGCGGCCATGTGCAGGCCATGGTGGTCTCGGTGCAGACGGTAGCGCCCTACACCCAGAGCGGCAAGTTGCGCATGCTGGCGCTTCTGAGCGCCGAACGCTCCCCGGCCTTTCCCGATGTACCGACCTTTCGCGAGCTGGGCATCAACGGCCTGCAGGTCGATACCTGGTATGCGGTGTTCGCACCAGCGGGCACGCCAGTGGCGGTGATCAACCGCATCAATGCCGATATCAATGCCCTGCTGCGTCAGCCAGACATCATCGAGCAGCTCGGTAAACAAGGCATGGCGCCCGTCGGTGGACCGCCTTCGCGCATGGCCGATCTGCTGCGACTGGAGTTGTCGCGCTGGTCGCGGGTGGTCAAGGCCGCCAATATCCAAGCGGAATGAGTGCAAGCGGAATGAGCCCAGGGGGTACTACGCAATGACCACACCGATCCAGGATGCCCTGGCGCGTACCGCACCACCGACGATGCAGCTGCGTCATGTCGGCATGTATGTGCGCGACATTGATGTCATGGCGGCGTTCTATCGAGAAGTGCTGGGCTTTGTCGAAACCGATCGCGGCGAAACCCGTGGCCAGCGGGTGGTATTTCTCACCCGCGATGCGGATTCGCATCATCAGCTGGTGATGGAAACCGGCCGCCCGCCCGGCGAGGGCCCGGGCCACGGCATGCAGCAGCTGTCGTTCAAGGTGCAGGCGCTGGATGATCTGCGTGCCATGTACCGGGTGATCTGGGATCGGCGTGATGTCAGCCGCATCGCACCGGTCGATCATGGCAATGCCTGGTCGCTGTATTTCCACGATCCGGAGATGAACCGCATCGAGATCTATCTCGACACGCCCTGGCATATCGCCCAGCCGCATCGCGAAGAGCTAGACCTGTCGCTGTCGGACGCAAAGATCCTTGCCCTCACCGAGCAGCGGGCGCGGCGTGATGGCGGCTTTCAGCCGATGGCGCAGTACCGCGCCGCACTGGCCGAGCGCATTGCCGCCACACGCCAATTGGCAGCCAGCCCCGACGCCGAAAAAATTTCATAAGTTATTGTTTTAATTGATATTTTTGAGAAGCATTTGAATCCTGATTCCAGCCCGGCAGAGTCCAGTTCGTCCAGCAGTTCCGAGAATTTGCTTCGTCATGGCGATGCGCTGTCGCTGACGCGGCTGGCGGCGCAGCACAAGCCGCTGGCCATCATTTGCGCCCTGCCCTCGGATGCGCAGCGCCTGCTGGCCGAGATGGCCTGGTTCGACCCAAGCCTCAAGCTGGCGCTGCTGCCGGACTGGGAAACCCTGCCCTACGACCACTTCTCGCCGCATGCCGATCTGGTGTCCGAGCGACTGGCCACGCTCTATCGCATGCAGCGCCAGGAATTCGATGTCGTGATCGTGCCGGCCTCGACCGCGCTGTATCGCCTGACGCCCTCCTCGTATTTGGCCGCGCATACTTTTTTCCTCAAGCAGGGCGGGCAACTGGACATCGAGGCGCTGCGCTCGCAGCTGACGCTGGCCGGCTACACCCATGTCACCCAGGTCATGGCGCCGGGCGAGTTCTGTGTGCGCGGCGGACTGATCGATCTGTTCCCGATGGGCAGTGCCCTGCCCTATCGCATCGACCTGATGGACGATGTCATCGACTCCATCAAGACCTTCGATGTCGACACCCAGCGCTCGATCTATGCCACACGAGAAATCCGCCTGTTGCCGGCACGCGAATTTCCGATGGACGAAGCCGGTCGCAATGGTTTTCGCAAGCGCTTTCGCGATGCCTTCGAAGGCGACGCCTCGCGCAGCGCGGTGTACAAGGATGTCTCCAACGGCATCCCCAGTGCCGGGGTGGAATATTTTCTGCCATTGTTCTTTGACCAGACCGCAACGCTGTTCGATTACCTGCCGCCGCAGAGCGCGCTCTGTCTGCATGGCGATGTGCATGGTGCCTTCGATACCTTCTGGGGCGATGCCCGCTCACGCCATCGCATCCTGGCCGGTGACCGCAGCCGGCCGGTGCTGCCGCCCGAGGCGCTGTTTCTCGGCGCGGAAGATTTCTTCCTCGCTGCCAAGCCATTGCGCCGCCTGGATGTGCCACCAGCGCTGCTGCCAGCGCCGAACGTGGCCGTGGAACGACGCGCCGCTGACCCGTTGCATCAACTCAAGGCCTGGCTGCATAACAGTGCCCCCGGCGATGGAAACCACAACGCCGCAAACCCAGCCAGCCGCACCCTGATCCTGGCCGAGACCGCCGGCCGGCGCGAGACCATGCTGGAGTCGTTCGCGCAATATGCGTTGCGTCCGGCGAGCTTCGATAGCTTTGCCGAATTCCTGGCCAGCGATGCGCCGATCGGCCTGTCGGTGTCCAGCCTGCTCAACGGCTTCATCGATCCGGCGACGGCTGACAAGCCGGCGCTGGCGCTGCTGACCGAATCCGAGCTGTATGCCGGCGTGGCGCGCAGCCATGGTCAGCGTGCCCGCACCAGCTCGGTCGAGGGCATGCTGCGCGACATCTCCGAGCTGCGTGCCGGCGACCCGGTAGTACATCTGCAACACGGCATCGGTCGCTATCAGGGCCTGACCCATCTCGACTTGGGCGAAGGCAGCACCGAGTTCCTGCACATCGAATACGCCGATGGCGCAACGCTGTATGTGCCAGTGGCGCAACTGCATCTGATCAGCCGCTACTCCGGCGGACCGCCGGAGCAGGCACCACTGCATCGCCTGGGCAGCGACACCTGGGACAAGGCCAAGTCGCGCGCCGCCAAGCAGGTACGCGATGCCGCGGCCGAGCTGTTGCATCTGTATGCCCAGCGCGCCGCGCGCGAGGGTCACAGCTTCGGTCTCAACCAGCATGACTATGAAGCCTTTGCCGAGGGCTTTGGCTTCGAGGAAACGCCGGATCAGGCGGCGGCCATTTCGGCGGTGCTGACTGACATGACCCAGGGCAAGCCGATGGACCGGCTGGTGTGCGGTGATGTCGGTTTTGGCAAGACCGAGGTAGCGCTGCGCGCCGCCTTCATTGCCGTGGCCGACCGTCGCCAGGTGGCGATACTGGCCCCCACCACGCTCTTGGCGGAGCAGCATTTCCAGACATTCAGCGATCGCTTCGCCGACTGGGGCATACGCATTGCCGAGCTGTCGCGCTTTCGCACCGGCAAGGAACAAAGCGCCGCCATGGCCGGCCTGGCCAGTGGTGACATCGACATCGTCATCGGCACGCACAAGCTGCTGCAAGGCAGTGTCAAATTCGCCCGCCTTGGTCTGGTGATCGTGGACGAGGAGCACCGCTTCGGTGTGCGGCAAAAGGAATCACTGAAAAAGCTGCGGGCCGAGGTCGATGTGCTGACCCTCACCGCCACACCCATACCACGCACCCTGGCGCTGTCGCTCGAAGGCATGCGCGATTTGTCGGTGATTGCCACCGCGCCGCAGCGCCGGCTTGCCATCAAGACCTTCGTGCATCCCTACTCGGCCGGTGTCATCCGCGAAGCGGTGATGCGCGAACTCAAGCGCGGCGGTCAGGTGTTCTTTTTGCACAATGAAGTGGAAACCATCCAGACCCAGCGCGAACAGCTGGCGGCGCTGCTGCCCGAAGCGCGCATTGCAGTGGCGCATGGCCAGCTGCATGAACGCGATCTGGAGCGTGTCATGCGCGACTTCGTGCAACAGCGCTTCAACCTGCTGCTGTGCTCGACCATCATCGAAACCGGCATCGACATTCCCAATGCCAACACCATCCTGATCAATCGCGCCGATCGCTTCGGCCTGGCGCAGCTGCACCAGCTGCGTGGTCGCGTCGGCCGCTCGCACCATCAGGCCTATGCCTATCTGCTGACCATGGGCCAGGATGCGCTCACCCCGGCGGCCAAGAAACGCCTGGAAGCGATCCAGATGATGGAAGAACTGGGCTCGGGCTTTTATCTCGCCATGCATGACCTGGAAATCCGCGGCGCCGGCGAAGTGCTGGGCGAATCGCAGTCCGGCGAGATGCAGGAGATCGGTTTCAACCTGTATGCCGACATGCTCAACCATGCGGTGCGCTCGCTCAAGGCCGGCAAGGAGCCGGACGCGGCACAACCCTTTGCCGCCACCACCGAGATCAATCTGCATCTGCCGGCGCTGCTGCCGCCGGCCTATTGCAGCGATGTGCATGAGCGGCTGGTGATCTACAAGCGCCTGGCCAACTGCGAGCAGGAAGATGACCTTGAAGCCATACAGGAAGAACTGGTGGATCGCTTCGGCCCCTCGCCCGAGCCGGTACGTGCGCTGCTGGAGACGCATCGGCTGCGCCTGCGGGGTGCGCCACTGGGCGTGATCAAGCTCGATGCCGGCCCGGAAACCCTCAGCGTGCAATTCGCCAAGGATGCGCCGCTCGATCCCGACCGTGTGGTGCGGCTGATGCAGACCCAGCGCAGCTGGAAATTCACCGGCCCGACCCGCTTGCGGGTGGAGAAAGTCACCAGCGATCTGAACGAGCGCACGCAGGCGGCCAGGGAGTTGCTGCAAAAGCTGACCACGGCAAAACGCCCTGACGTGCTGGCTGCCTGAATCCCGCGCTGAATCCCGCGCTAAATACCGGACAGAACCCGCCGCACCATCACAAGCTTCATCACAACCTTCATCGCCCCTCCATCACGCCATGCCTGCCCCGACCCAGACCCTGATCCTGCATGCGGCCGCCGCAGGCCCGACGCCCGACTGGGCGTTGTTGCAAACAATCCTTGCGCTCTGCGGGGGGCCGGATGCTCGGCTGCAGACACTCGACCACGCGCAATGGCGTGAGCGGGCCTATCGGATTCCGGTGGCTAGCAAACCCGCCCCCGACAGCGAACAGGCACAACAACTGCAGCAGTGCTGCGATCAGGCTGCGCTTGATCTGGCCTGGCTGGAGCCCCGGTCGCTGGAATCCCCGTCGCTGAACGACTTTGGCCTGCTGGCCATGGACATGGATTCGACCCTGATCACGATTGAGTGCATCGACGAAATCGCCGACATGCAAGGACTCAAACCACAGGTCGCGGCCATCACCGAAG
>CAIPUP010000092.1 GCA_903868285.1 uncultured beta proteobacterium | reverse complement strand
GAGGTCGGGCGCGAGATGGCCATTCGCAGTCGCGCCATTCCACGCGACGAGACGCCGCAGGATGTGGTCGGCGCGGTGAGCTTCCTTGCCAGCGATGACGCCGCCTTCATGACCGGCCAGACCATGGTGGTCGACGGCGGCTCCGCTATGGTTTAGAAAAATATCAATAAAATCAATAACTTACGATACTTTTAAAGCGCTCGGCAAATTCCCATCACCAAAGTCTTGCCGCCCCACGCACGCCGCTGGCATCACCATGCCGGGCGGCCAGCAGCCGGGTGGTGACCTGATCGCTGAACACCCAGGGCAGCCAACGCTGCGGCACCCGGGTATAGAGCGAGGCGATCTTGGACAGCCCGCCGCCCAGCACGATCACCTGCGGGTCGACGATGTTGATCACCACCGCCAGCGCGCGTGCCAATCGCGTCGCATAGCGCTCCAGCGTGGCCAGCGCGGCGGCGTCACCCTGCGCGGCAAGCGCCGCAATTGCCGCGGCATCCAGCACCATGTTCGGTGCGCCACCGTGCAGGCGCTGATGCTCCGCTGCCATGGCCGGCCCCGACAGAAACGCCTCGACGCAACCGCTGCGTCCGCAATAGCAGCGTGGCCAGGGCTGCGGCTCGTCGGCAAGACCGGGCAGCGGGTTATGTCCCCATTCACCGGCGATGGCATTGGCACCGCCAAGCAGACGCCCATTCACCACCAGACCACCCCCAACCCCGGTGCCAAGAATGACGCCGAACACCACCTCGGCGCCCTGCCCGGCACCGTCACTGGCCTCGGATAAGGCCAAGCAATTGGCATCGTTGGCCAGTCGCACCGCGCAACCGAGTCGCTGCTCCAAATCCTGCTGCAGCAACTGGTCATTGAGACAGGTGGAATTGCAATTCTTCATGCGTCCGGTGACTGCCGACGGCGCGCCCGGCGTGCCGATGCCCACGGTCGCAGCAGTTCCGGCGACCTGGCGGGCCGCGGCGACCAGATCGACGATGGCCTGCAGGGTGGCCGGGTAATCGCCCGATGGGGTGGCAAGGCGCTGGCGAAAGCACTCGTTGCCCTGGGCATCCAGCACCACCGCTTCGATCTTGGTGCCGCCCAGGTCAATGCCGATACGAGGCTGGGTCATTGACGCTCTCAGTGCAAACGCTGTCAGTGCACATGCCCGTTGGCCGCACCCGAGAGCCAGATCACTGCTACACCGATGGCAATCAGCGCCACCTGACCGATGGTGGCGCGCAGTTCGGTGCGCTTATGCAGGCCAGGAATCAGATCGGCGACCGCGACATAGATCATGCTGGCGGCAGCCAGCGCCAGCACGCTGTTGATCCAGCCTTGCAACCACTGCAGCGTGAAGTAGGCCAGCAGGCCACCGGCCAGCATGGCCAGGCTGGAGAGCAAATTCATCATCAGCGCACGGCGACGGCTGTAGCCGGAATGCAGCAGGATGACGAAATCACCGATCTCCTGCGGAATTTCGTGCGCAATGATGGCAATGGCGGTGACGATACCCAGCTGCGTGCTCTCCATGAACGCTGCCGCCACCAGAATGCCGTCGACGAAATTGTGAAAGCTGTCGCCGATGATGATCAGCAAACCACTGCGACCGTCATCCGAGCCGTGGTGGTGATGATGGTGATGATGGTGATGGTGCGAATGTCCATGCCCCTGCTGCTCCAGGGCCGCCGCCTCGCGCACCGCCGGCGTCGCACCTTCCAGATCTTCCAGATGGAAATGCCGCCACAGCACCAGTTTTTCCAGGATGAAAAACAGAAATATGCCGCCCAGCACTGTCGCTGCCAGCTTGCCGATACCACCGGGCTCCTGACCGGCGCTGCTGAAGGCATGCGGCAGGATTTCCAGAAACGCTGCACCGAGCAAGGCGCCGATGGCCACGCTCACCAGATGTGGAATCCAGGAACGCGGCGCAGCCGAAGCCAGCCCTGCAGCCAGAAATACCGATAGCAAGCCACCAATGACGCAGGCAAAGGAAATCCATAACAAGGTAGTCATTGCAATCTGCTCATGAAGACATACTGCGGCCACGATCGGCCCCGGGCGCCAGCCAGATCAGACTGGCCATGCGTCCGGTGCGACCATCCCGCCGGTAGGAAAAGAATCGCGCGCGATCCAGATAGGTACAAAAGCCACCACCGTACACCCGCGATACGCCGGCACGACGCAGCCGCGCACGCGCCAGGGCATACAGATTGGCCAGATATTTTTCGCCACCAGACCGCTTTTGGCCGTCGGTCTGATGCTGCACGAAAGCACCGGCATCGTCACCGGCATGATCGAGAAAGGCGGCACGCACCTCGGCACCGACTTCAAAGCGCGCGCCGCTGATGGCCGGTCCGAGCCAGGCCATCACCTGCGTTGCTGGCGTGCCCAGTGCAGACAAGCCTTGCAGAGCCGACTCGATCACCCCGCCGGCCAGTCCTCGCCAGCCGGCATGCGCCACACCGACTGCACTGCCATCGCAGGCGCATAGCAACACCGGCAGACAATCGGCACTCAGTACGGCACAGACCACCCCGGTGTCACGCGTCACCGCGGCATCAGCCCGGGTCAGTGCCGGTGATGGGTGCAATGCGGGCAGTGCGGGCAATACGGGCAATGCAGACTGCGTTGAATCCGGTGTGGTGTCGGACGCCAACAAGCGCAGGCAGTCCACGCCATGCACTTGCTCCATCCAGCGCGGCTCGGCCGGCACATGCTGGCGCAAACGCATGCGATTGGACTGCACCGCACCGGGGTCATCGCCGACATGGGTGCCCAGGTTGAAACTATCGAAGGGTGCAGCGCTCACGCCGTCATGCCGGGTGGTGATCAAGGCGCGCACCACAGCCGGGGCCGGCCAGTCCGGCCGAATGAAGCGGTCGCCACGCGGACTGCCGCCATCACTCTGCTTGCCCGAGGCAGTCATCGCCCGCGTCATTGCACAGCGTCCAGCAAATCCTGCATGTCCTGCGGCACAGCTGCCTCGAAGCTCACCGTCTGACGGCTGCGCGGATGCACAAACGACAGCTGTGTGGCATGCAGTGCCTGCCTTGGGAAGGTACTGAGCTCGCGCGCCGCACCGGCCGCAGAGCCGGCATGTCGTCCGCGATAGACCGGATCACCCACCAGCGCATGATGCAGGGCATGCATATGCACCCGAATCTGATGCGTGCGACCGGTTTCCAGCCGACATTCCAGCAGCGTCGCATCCTCATAGTGGTGCAGCACCCGATAGCGCGTCAGTGCCGGCTTGCCGCCATGCAGGGTAGCCATGCGGGTGCGGTCGCGCGGATCACGGCCGATGGGCATGTCCACTTCACCTTCGCGCTCGACCCGGCCATGCACCAGTGCAAGGTAGATGCGTCGCACGCTGCGCGCCTGCAGCTGACGCACCAGATCGGTCTGCGCCTCCAGCGTCTTGGCAACCACCATCAGCCCGGTGGTGTCCTTGTCCAGGCGATGCACGATGCCGGCGCGCGGCACCCGCGCCAGCGCGGGCGCGTGATGCAACAGGCCATTGAGCAGCGTGCCCTGCCAGTTGCCGCTGCCCGGATGCACCACCAGTCCGGCCGGCTTGTTGACAACAATGATGCTGTCGTCCTCAAACACAATCGGCAGAGCCATCGCCTCCGGCACGAAGGCAAGATCTTCGGCCGCCGGCATCGGATGCACACTGACCGTATCCCCCAGCCAGACTTTCTGCTTGGGCAAAACCGGCTGCGCGTTGATGCTGACCCGCCCGGCTTCCACCCAGGCCTGCAGCCGGCTGCGCGACCAATCCGGGAACATTCGCGCCAGTGCCAGGTCTATGCGCAGGCCTGCCAGATCAG
>CAIPUP010000091.1 GCA_903868285.1 uncultured beta proteobacterium | reverse complement strand
TGGCTGGGTGGTATTCATGCGCCCTCGGACGAAGGCGGGGACGCCTGCAAGTTCACCACTGCCTTGGCGGCGCGCGCGGTTGCCGATGGTGTGCGGCTGCGCCTGCAGACCAGTGTCGAGCGTATCGAAGTCGAGCGCGGTCGGGTAGCGCGGGTGATGGTGCGCAGCCTGGCAGAGGAGTCGCCTGCGCAGCAGGCACCATTGCAGGCACTGCAGGCGGATGCTTATGTGCTGGCGCTGGGCAGCTACAGCACGCGCATGCTGGCAGCGCTGGGCTTGCCGTTGCCGGTGTATCCGGTCAAGGGTTACTCCCTCACCATTAAGCTCGATCCGGCCTCACCAGCGGACCATGCGCCGCTGGGTTCGATCAGTGATGAGGCGCACAAGCTGGTGTTCACCCGGCTGGGCCAGCGTTTGCGGGTGGCCGGTACGGCGGAGTTGAATGGCTATGACACGCGCATCAATGCCGTGCGCTGTGAGGCGCTGTTGCAGCGCACGCGTGCCTTATTTCCACAGATGGTGTTTCCGGAGGGCGGGCTGGAGGCGCTGCAGCCCTGGACCGGGCTGCGACCGATGACACCCGCCGGTCTGCCCTGTATCGGGCCAACGCGGCTGGGTAATCTTTTTCTGAACACTGGCCACGGCACCCTGGGCTGGACCATGGCCTGCGGCTCGGCCGCGCTACTGGCCGATCTGATTTCCGGCCGGCCGCCAGCGATAGACGCTACCGGCTTGTTACCGCACTCAGTCCAGCGATCCGGTACGCGGTAGCGGATCTGTCGTCACCAGGCGCGGCCGCGGCTGTGCATCAACAGTCATGGCGCGAACGAAGTTCGGCAGCGCGAACAGGCCATGATGTGCCGCACCGTTGTAGTACTGCAGATCGGTCAAGCCGCGTGCGGTAATGCGTTTGTCGATCTCGGCCGCGGACAGCGCGGTGACGTCGGTGCCATCGGAGCAGGAACACATCGACCACAGCGAGCCATACAACGGTATGAACATGGTGTAGGGGCGGGCAAAGGTAAACAGTTTGGCCAGGCGCGCATACAGCGTGCGTACCCGCTCCGGACGGGCCCAGGGCGAGCCCATGTGCAGGCTCAGCACGCCACCCTCGCGCAAGGCGCGTTTGCAGTCGCGGAAGAACTGCTCCTCATACAGTTGCTCGGCCGGTCCTACCGGATCGGGCAGATCGAGCACGATGTGGTCGAACTTCTCGCAGGTGTTGGCGATGAATTTCAGGCCGTCCTCGATCAGCAGCCGCAGGCGCGGACTCTCGAACACGCCATGATGGATGGCACCGAAATGCTGGCGCGCGATCTCCACTACCCGACCGTCCAGCTCGACCAGGGTGACTTGTTCAACCGAGGGGTGTTTGAGTGCTTCTTCGGCCGCACCGCCATCGCCGCCGCCGATGATCAGCACCTTCTTGGGTGCGGCCAGCGAAGTCAGTGCCGGATGGATCATGGTCTCGTGATAAACGAACTCTTCGCGCTCCGAGGTCATGAAGCAGTCATCCAGACGGAACAGTTTGCCGAATTGCGGCGTGTCATGGATTTCCAGTGTCTGGAAGGCGGTTTTTGAGCGCTCGATGAGTTTTGACGAGCCGAGGAAAAAGCCGTAATCCGGATTCATGTGTTCGTACATGAACTGGCGGTCGCGCGGCACTTCGTGGCGCACGAAGTCCTCGGGAGCGAACAATTGCATCAGTTCGTCCACCAGCTGGCGTGCCTTGTCGCTGTTGTCCTGGGTGTAATTGCAGACGTACACATCCAGCGTCACGCTGCCCAGTTCCGGCCAGGTGTGGATCGCGAGATGGGATTCGGCCAGAACCACGCAGCCGGTGACACCTCCGCCATCGAACTGATGAAACAGTTCTCCGACGACTGTCAGTCCGGAACGATTGACCGCGTCAATGCAGAACTGACGCAGCGGCGCCGCATCAGTTTGGTACCGTGCCTCCCCTTGGCAACGGTACAAATTGGCAACCACATGAATGCCGTCCAATTTGCATAAATCCCCACAGAATGTAAGAGACCGGAAATGCCTCGAAGGCGCTGCACCGACCGGTGCCTGCTGCCTGCATTTCCCCCATTGCCGCCCGGGACATGGCTGGCGAACCTTCCTAAGCTTCCTAAGCTTTCTGAGGAGTCGTCGAGCCGATGCGCTGCTAGGACTGAGTCGGTTGCTGCTTGGTCGTTTGCGACATCAATGCAGCCTCGATCAACTTGCGGGCGATCGATATGTTAGCAGGAAGCGGGGGTAGCTGGCTAGGGGAAAACCATGCCGCAGCTTCGATTTCGATGCCATCGACCGTGATTTCGCCCGATTCATACTCGCCAAAGAAGGCAATCATCAGCGAATGCGGGAACGGCCAGGACTGGCTGGCGAAGTAGCGCAGCTTGCCAACATGGATGCCGACCTCTTCCAGCACCTCGCGCTGTACGCATTGTTCGAGTGTCTCGCCCGGCTCGACAAAGCCGGCCAATGCGCTGTACATGCCGGCCGGAAAGCGCGGCGAGCGTGCCAGCAGCAACTGATCGCCACGACCTACCAGACACATCACCGCGGGTGACAAGCGTGGATAGGCCACCAGTGCACAGGCCGGACATTCGCGACTGCGTTCGCTGTCACGATGCACGGTGGCTGTGCCGCAGGCGCCGCAATAGCGATGGCTGCGGTCCCACTCCAGCAGCTGCAGGGCGCGTCCGGCCAGGGCGAACTGGGCCTCGGGCAATAGCCCGAACACCTGGCGCAGTCCGATCCAGCGCCAGCCCTCGTCAGTATTTTCGGCGGGGATGACTCCGGCATGACAATCTGTTCCGTCCAGCTCGCCCAGATAAAGTGTAAGTCCTTGATTTAATTGATTTTTTAAATCGCCTTCCAAGCTGTGGTGACGCGGTAGTGCCAGCGTCCCGGCTTGCTCTTGCAGCAATAGCTCACTGCCGCGAAACACAAACCACAGCGCATCGGCGGCTGGCTCGGTACCGCCATCGGTGCAGTGCTCAGTGTGTCGATCAGTGCGGCGATCAGTGCGTCGATCAGTGCGTCGATAGGTCTGGCCTGGCACATAGTTGGCCGGCCAGGCGAAGGGCATGGGTTGCGAGGGCATGGGTTGCGAGGCCATGGGTTGCTAAGGCGCGGGCCCCGACTAGTCTTTGCGCAGGCGACGGATCAGGCTGGAGGTATCGTTGCGGGCGCCACCCATATCGCGTGAGATTTCATCGTAATAACCGGCCACCAGGCGGGTCACGCTGAGGTCGGCGCCGTTGCGGGCCGCTTCTTCGGCACAGATGCGCAGGTCCTTGCGCATCCAGTCCACCGCGAAACCAAAGTCGAATTGATTGTCGATCATGGTCTTACCGCGATTTTCCATTTGCCAGGAGCCGGCCGCACCCTTGGAGATCACCTCCAGCGCCAGTTTCATGTCCAGACCGGCGCGCTGACCGAAGGCGATGCCCTCGGACAGACCCTGCACCAGACCAGCGATACAGATCTGATTGACCATCTTGGTGAGCTGTCCGGCGCCGGCCGGACCCATCAGCGCGATCGATCGGGCGAAGCATTCAATCACTGATTTGGCGCGCGCATAGTCGGGTGCATCGCCCCCCACCATCACGGTCAGCACGCCGTTCTCGGCCCCGGCCTGGCCGCCTGACACCGGCGCATCCAGAAAGCCGATGCCGCGTGTTCTGGCCGCGGCGTGCAGCTCACGGGCAATGGTGGCCGAGGCGGTGGTGTGATCGATGAACAGGCTGCCGGCAGCCATGGCCGCAAATGCGCCGGTGTCGGGGGCCAGCGTGACCTGGCGCAGATCGGGATCATCACCAACGCAGCAGAACACCATGTCTGCGCCGCGCGCTGCCTCGGCCGGGTTGTTCGCTACCTTGCCGCCGTGTTTGGCGGCCCAGGCATCGGCCTTGGCGCGGGTGCGGTTGTACACCGTGACCTGATGCCCGCCCTTGGTCAGCAGGTGGCCAGCCATGGGTGCACCCATGACGCCCATGCCGAGAAAAGCCAGTTTCAGTGCTTGCATGCTTGTGCTCCGGGAAGAAAGGGGGAGGCCAGCAAGGGCTCGCTGGACGCCGGTTGGCGGTGCGCTGCGGGCCGCGTCGGCCGCCTTCGGGGATTGGCAGAGCCGAGCAGTTTCCACGATAATCGCCGACTTTTCCAGTTGCGCCTCCCCCGCTCGATTGTCCCCGCCCGTCAGCCTCTGGTTGTCAGCGTCTTTCAGATCCTGTCAGAACTTCTCGGAATCCCCATGACCCAGTCTTCTCCCGCCGCTGCCAGCGCGCATTCCGACATGGCCGCATCGATGACCGCACCCATGGCCGCACCCATGGCCGCACCCATGGCCGCAGACATGGCCTCGGCCATCCGTGCGCTGGCCATGGATGCGGTGCAGCAGGCCAATTCCGGTCACCCCGGCATGCCCATGGGCATGGCCGATATCGCGGTGGCGCTGTGGGGGCGCCACTTGCGGCATAACCCGGCCAATCCGGGCTGGGCTGACCGTGACCGCTTCGTGCTGTCCAATGGCCACGGTTCGATGTTGCTGTATGCGCTGTTGCATCTGACTGGCTATGACCTGCCGATGGAACAGTTGCGGCGTTTTCGCCAGCTGCACTCCAAGACGCCCGGCCATCCGGAAATCGGCGTTGCACCGGGCGTGGAAACCACCACCGGACCACTCGGCCAGGGTATCGCCAATGCGGTCGGCATGGCCATCGCCGAGCGCATGCTGGCGGCTGAATTCAATCGCCCCGACCACACCCTGATCGACCATTACACCTATGTCTTCATGGGTGACGGTTGCATGATGGAGGGCATCTCGCATGAGGCCTGCGCCCTGGCCGGCACACTGGGCCTGGGCAAGCTGATCGCCCTGTATGACGACAATGGCATCTCCATTGACTCCGAAAAAGGTCGCATCGCCAACTGGTACAGCGATGATGTGCCGGCGCGCTTCGCGGCCTACGGCTGGCATGTCGTCGCTGCGGTGGATGGGCATGATGTCGATGCCGTCGATCAGGCCATTCTGGCCGCGCGCAAGGTCACCGATCGGCCCAGCCTGATTTGCTGCAAGACGGTGATTGGCAAGGGTTCGCCGGCCAAGGCCAATACCGGTGGCGTGCATGGCGCCCCGCTGGGCGATGCGGAAATTGCCGCCACCCGTGCCGCGATCGCTTGGCCGCATGCGCCGTTCGAGGTGCCCGCCCCGGTGCGCGAGGCCTGGGACGCCCGCAAACGCGGTGACAAACTGGAGCAGGACTGGAACTGGCGTTTTTCGTTGTATGAAAAAGAGCATCCGGCCTTGGCGCAGGCATTGCGCCAACGCCTGTCGGGCGAGTTGCCCGAGGCCTGGGCTGGCCATGCCGCCGCCTTCGTGCAGGCAGTGCGCGGCAAGGCCGAAACCATTGCCAGCCGCAAGGCCTCGCAGAATGCCATCGAAGGTCTGGCCGGCGCGCTGCCCCAGTTGGTCGGCGGCTCGGCCGATTTGACCGGCTCCAACCTCACCTGGTGGTCGGGCGCCAAGGCACTGTCGGCGCACAGCAGCGACGGCGGCAACTATCTGTTCTACGGTGTGCGCGAGTTCGGCATGTCGGCGATCATGAATGGCCTGGCGCTGCATGGTGGCTTCATCCCGTTTGGCGGTACCTTCCTGACCTTCTCCGATTACGCCCGTAATGCCTTGCGCATGGCAGCGCTGATGAAACTGCGCAGCATCTGGGTGTTCACGCATGATTCCATTGGCTTGGGCGAGGATGGTCCGACCCATCAGCCGGTGGAACACGCCGCCAGCCTGCGTCTGATTCCCGGCATGGATGTCTGGCGCCCCTGCGACAGCGTGGAAACGGCCCAGGCCTGGGTGGCTGCGATCGAGCGGCACGATGGCCCGAGCGCCTTGTTGCTGTCGCGACAGAATCTGCCTTTCGTGGCGCGCGACGATGCCGCCATGGCCGGCGTGCGGCGCGGTGGCTATGTGCTGGCCGAGGCCAGTGGTGCTGCGCCCAAGGCAGTCATCATCGCCACCGGTTCGGAAGTGGAGCTGGCACTCAAGGCGCGCGAACAGCTGCAGGCGGCTGGCGTACCAGTGCGGGTGGTGTCCATGCCGTGCACCAATGTGTTCGACCGTCAGGACGCAGCCTGGCGCGCTGCGGTGTTGCCAGCGGGTGTGCCGCGGGTGGCGGTCGAGGCCGGTGTGCGTGACGGCTGGTTCAAGTATGTCGGTGCTGCCGATGCCGGTCAGGGTGTGGTGATCGGGCTGGATCGCTTTGGCGAGTCGGCGCCCTACAAGGAGTTGTTCGAGTATTTCGGCATCACCACCGAAGCGGTGGTGAATGCAGTCATTTCATTGTTTCAATCCGAGTCGAAAAGGAAACCAGCATGACCATTCGTGTCGCCATCAATGGGTTTGGCCGCATTGGCCGCAACATTCTGCGTGCGCACTATGAAGGTGGCGCCAAACATGACATCAAGATCGTTGCCATCAACGACCTGGGCGATGCCAAGACCAATGCCCATCTGACGCGCTTTGACACCGCACACGGACGTTTCCCCGGCACGGTGACAGTGGATGGCGACGCCATGGTGGTCAATGGCGACCGCATCCAGGTCTGCGCCAAGCGCAACCCGGCCGAGTTGCCCTGGAAAGCATTGCAGGTGGATGTGGTGCTCGAATGCACTGGCTTTTTCACCACCAAGGAAAAGGCCTCGGCACACATCGCTGCCGGCGCCAAGAAAGTCATCATCTCGGCCCCGGGCGGCAAGGATGTGGATGCCACGGTGGTCTATGGCGTGAACCATGGCGTGCTCAAGTCCAGCGACACAGTGATCTCCAACGCTTCCTGCACCACCAACTGCCTGGCGCCGCTGGTCAAGCCGCTGCACGACAAGATCGGTCTGGTGGCCGGCCTCATGACCACGGTGCATGCCTATACCAATGACCAGGTGCTGACCGACGTCTATCACGAGGATCTGCGCCGGGCACGTTCGGCCAGCATGAACATGATCCCGACCAAGACCGGCGCTGCCGCTGCGGTCGGCCTGGTGCTGCCCGAACTCAATGGCAAGCTTGATGGCTACGCCATCCGCGTACCGACCATCAATGTCTCGATTGTCGACCTGAGCTTCACCGCCAAGCGCGCCACCAGCGTCGAAGAAGTGAACGCCATCATGAAGGCGGCAGCCGAGGGCGAGCTCAAGGGCATTCTCAACTACACCACCGAACCGCTGGTCTCGAGCGATTTCAATCACGATCCGGCTTCCAGCACCTTCGATGCCACGCTCACCAAGGTGGCCGAGGGCACGCTGGTCAAGGTTGGCTCCTGGTACGACAACGAGTGGGGCTTCTCCAACCGGATGCTCGACACCACCGTCGCCTTGATGGGCGCTAAGTAGTTGATTTAATTGATAAATTTGCCCCGCTGCTGCGGGGCTTTTTTATCCTGCAGCGGTTTTATCCGTTACCGTTTTCGGTGCCTTTGTTGGATGCTCTTCATGGAAACATCATGTCTGTATTGAAACTCTCCGACCTCGATCTCGCTGGCAAACGGGTATTCATCCGTGCCGATCTGAACGTGCCGCAAGACGACCATGGTGCGATCACCGATGACACCCGCATTCGCGCCTCGGTGCCCGGCATCCGCATGGCGCTGGACAAGGGTGCGGCGGTGATGGTCACCTCGCACCTGGGGCGTCCGACCGAGGGCACGGTGAGTGCGGCCGACAGTCTGGCGCCGATCGCCGAGCGTCTGTCGGCACTGCTGGGTATGACGGTTCCGTTGCTCAGCAACTGGCTCGACGGCGTGAGCGTGGCGGCTGGCCAGGTGGTGTTGCTGGAGAACTGTCGTTGCAACGTGGGTGAGAAAAAGAATGATGAAGCGCTGTCGCGACGGATGGCGGCGCTGTGCGATGTCTACGCCAACGATGCCTTCGGTACCGCGCACCGGGCCGAGGCCACCACCCACGGCATGGCGCGCTTTGCGCCCATCGCCTGTGCCGGCCCGTTGATGGCGGCCGAGATCGACGCCCTGACGCGTGCCCTCGGTCAGCCGGCACGGCCGCTGGTGGCGGTGGTGGCTGGCTCGAAGGTTTCGACCAAGCTCACCATCCTCAGCGCGCTGGCGGGCAAGGTCGACCAGCTGGTGGTCGGGGGCGGCATCGCCAACACCTTCTTGCTGGCCTGTGGCATGAACATCGGCAAGTCGCTGGCCGAGCCGGGCCTGGTCGAGGACGCGCGTCAGGTGATGCAGCTGTTGCGCGCCAAAGGCGGCGATGTGCCGCTGCCGGTGGATGCGATCTGCGCCAAGCGCTTTGCCGCGGATGCGCCGGCCACCGTCAAGGCCATCACCGAGGTGCAGGACGATGATCTGATTCTGGATGTCGGGCCGCGCACTGCCGCAGCACAGGCAGCCATGATGGCGCGTGCCGGCACCATCGTCTGGAATGGTCCGGTGGGTGTGTTCGAATTCGAGGCCTACGCCAGCGGCACGCGCAGTCTGGCCATGGCGATCGCCGAGTCCAAGGCGTTCTCGATCGCTGGTGGTGGCGACACCATTGCTGCCATTAATCATTTTGGTATTGCCGATCGCATCAGCTATATCTCCACCGCGGGCGGCGCCTTCCTGGAGTTTCTCGAGGGCAAGACCCTGCCGGCGATTGCCGCGCTGGAGCAGCGCGCGTCGCAGTAACGCCCATCTGTCGTATTGGAATCGCCATGAATCACACTCCCGATCAGAAGTCCGTACAGAAGCCGGTTCAGGATTTCGCCCTGCCGCAGCGCTCGACCAAGATTGTTGCCACGCTCGGGCCTGCCTCGAGTGACCTCGCGACGCTGGAGCGCATGTTCCAGGCCGGGGTCGATGTGGTGCGGCTGAATTTCTCGCACGGTACGGCTGAGGACCATGCGCTGCGGGTGGAGCGGGTGCGCGAGGCTGGTGCGCGTACCGGTCGTACTGTGGCGATCATGGGCGATCTGCAGGGACCGAAGATCCGTGTCGGCAAGTTTCGTGATGGCAAGGTCACGCTCGCCCCGGGCGATGACTTCATCCTGGATGCCGGGATGGCACTGGGCGACGCCAGTGGTGTCGGCCTGGATTACAAGGAACTGCCGCGCGACGTCAAAAAAGGCGACACGCTGTTGCTGGACGATGGCCGCATCGTGTTCGATGTGGTCAAGGTCGAAGCAAGCCGGGTGCATTGCAAGGTGCGGCATGGCGGTGTGTTGTCCAACAACAAGGGTATCAATCGCATGGGTGGCGGCCTGACTGCCGCAGCGCTCACCGCCAAGGATATGGACGACATCAAGCTGGCGGCGCGTCTGGGGGTGGACTATCTCGCGGTGTCCTTTCCCAAGACCGGTGCCGACATGTACATGGCGCGCACGCTGTTGCAGGCCGCGGGCGGCCAGGCCTTTCTGATTGCCAAGATCGAACGTGCCGAGGCGGTGGTGCCAGGTGCCCTGGAGGACATCATGGCCGCCTGCGAGGGCATCATGGTGGCGCGTGGTGACCTCGCGGTGGAGGTGGGCGATGCCTCGGTGCCCGCCTTGCAAAAACGCATGATCCGTCTGGCGCGGGAACAGAACAAACTCACCATCACCGCCACGCAGATGATGGAGTCGATGATCAGCAGCCCGATTCCGACCCGTGCCGAAGTCTCGGACGTGGCCAATGCGGTACTCGATGGCACGGATGCGGTGATGCTGTCGGCCGAGACCGCTGCCGGCAGTTATCCGGTGGAGACGGTGGCGGCAATGAGCCGGGTATGCATCGAGGCCGAGAAGTCCGCGCCGCTGACACTGGATCGCGAGTTTCTGGATCGTGTGTTCACCCGCGTCGATCAGTCGATCGCCATGGCGGCGCTGTTCACCGCCTATCACCTGAAGGTCAAGGCGATTGCTTCGCTGACCGAATCGGGTTCGACCGCGCTGTGGATGTCGCGCCTGAATTGCGGCGTGCCCATTTACGCGCTGACGGTGCAGGATGCCACCCGCACGCGCTGTGCGCTGTATCGCGACACCTATCCGCTGCCGGTGCATTACCGTGGCCGCGACCGTGAGGAGTTGCTGCTGGAGGCGGAGAACGTGCTTGTGGCACATGGCGCGGTGCAGGAGGGCGACATCATTGTGTTGACCATCGGCGAACCCATCGGTACCTCGGGCGGCACCAACACCATGAAGATCGTGCGTGTTGGCGAGCACCGTCGTTCCTGACCTGCGCTGGTAAGCGGTGATGACGCGCAGGGA
>CAIPUP010000090.1 GCA_903868285.1 uncultured beta proteobacterium | reverse complement strand
CCGGTCAGCGCCACGCGCAAGCGGTTGCCCGGCGGCTCGTTCATCTGGCCGAACACCATAGCAACCTTATCCAGCACCTTGGACTCTTCCATCTCGTGATAGAAGTCGTTGCCCTCACGGGTACGCTCACCAACACCGGCGAATACCGAATAGCCGCCATAGGACTTGGCGATGTTGTTGATCAGTTCCATCATGTTGACGGTCTTGCCGACGCCGGCACCGCCGAACAGACCGATCTTGCCGCCCTTGGCAAACGGGCAGATCAGGTCGATCACCTTGATACCGGTGGGCAGCAATTCCACCGACGGCGACAGCTCATCAAACTTCGGTGCCGGCTGATGAATGGCGCGCAGTTCGTCGGTCTTGATAGGACCGGCTTCATCAATCGGGCGACCCAGCACATCCATGATGCGGCCCAGGGTGCCGACACCGACCGGCACCGAGATCGGGGCGCCGGTGTTGGTGACATGCATGCCACGGCGCAAGCCATCGGAGGAGCCGAGTGCGATGGTACGCACCACGCCGTCACCGAGCTGTTGCTCGACCTCGAAGGTCAGACCCTTTTCCGCCAGCGGATTGCTGGGGTCTTCGACCAATTGCAATGCGTCATAAATGTGAGGCATCGCATCGCGGGGAAACTGGATGTCGATCACCGCGCCGATGCACTGGACGATGGTGCCTTGTGCTTGTGCCATAGCCGTCTTCCTAAAGATTCAGTTCCGGATTCGGTAAATAGTGTGGAGTGGTGCCGCGTCAGACTGCCGCTGCGCCACCCACGATCTCGCTCAATTCCTTGGTAATCGCTGCCTGCCGCGCCTTGTTGTAGATGAGTGTCAGCTCATCAATCACATTGCCGGCATTGTCGGACGCTGACTTCATTGCCACCATGCGCGCCGATTGTTCCGAAGCCATGTTTTCTGCCATGGCCTGAAAAATGATCGCCTCGATGTAGCGCGTCATCACCTGATCGAGCACCACATCAGCCTCGGGCTCATAGATGTAGTCCCAGGTGCCGCTTGGCGTTCCCAGACGATCTCCTGACAGCGGCAGCAACTGCTCCATCACCGCTTCCTGCTTCATGGTGTTGATGAAGCGGGTGTAGAACAGTTCGATACGATCGAAGCGATCCGATACATAGCCATCGAGCATGACTTTGATCGTGCCAATGAGCTTCTCGATCTGCGGACGATCACCGAGGCCAGTGACCTGCGACACGACGTTGGCACCCAGACGCTGCATGAAACCCAGGCCCTTGTTGCCGATACAGCAGACCTCGAAGGTCTCGCCCTGCGCTTCCCATTCCTTCATCTTGTTCATCGCCAGGCGCTGAACGTTGGTG
Source organism: uncultured beta proteobacterium (assembly GCA_903868285.1). Taxonomy (GTDB): domain Bacteria; phylum Pseudomonadota; class Gammaproteobacteria; order Burkholderiales; family SG8-39; genus CAIPUP01. The sequence goes on along the minus strand of CAIPUP010000090.1, from coordinate 6,735 downwards.
TTCAGGCCGCCGCACAGTCCCTTGTCGGTGGTGATGATGATGAGGCCGACCATTTTCACCGTGTCACGGCGAACCAGGAAGGGGTGACGATATTCGGGATTGGCATGCGAGATGTGCGCCGCGACGTTGCGGATTTTTTCGCCATAGGGCCGCGCCGCGCGCATGCGCTCCTGCGCCTTCCTCATTTTCGAGGCGGCAACCATCTCCATGGCCTTGGTGATCTTGCGCGTGTTTTGCACGCTCTTGATCTTGGTGCGGATCTCTTTTGATCCCGGCATGACTGTCCTAGCTCAGGTTCGATTGTGTTCGTTGGTGTTCTGGTTTCAGACCCGGCACTTGGCCGGGCCGTCCCCGCTGGGCGCTGTCTCAGTAGCTGGCGTTTTGTTTCCAGTCATCGATGGCCGCCTTGAATGCCTTTTCATCGTCGGCATTCATGTCTTTCTTGTCTTCCAGGCTCGCCATCAGCGCGGCGTACTTCATCTTCATGTGGTCTTTGAGTGAACGCTCTGCCGAGAGGGCCTTTTTCACTTCGATGTCATCAAAGTAGCCGTTGTTCACCGCGAACAGCGTGAGCACCATCTCGATCACCTGCATCGGCTGGTACTGCTGCTGCTTCATCAGCTCGGTCACCATGCGGCCGCGTTCGAGCTGCTTGCGCGTGGTTTCATCCAGGTCGGAGGCGAACTGGGCAAAGGCCGCCAGTTCGCGGTATTGCGCCAGCGACAGACGCACACCGGCACCAACATCGCGTCGCTTCATGATCTTGGTCTGCGCTGCACCGCCCACACGCGACACCGAGATACCGGCGTTAATGGCAGGACGAATACCGGCGTTGAACAGATCGCTCTCGAGGAAGATCTGGCCGTCAGTAATGGAAATCACGTTGGTCGGCACGAAGGCGGAAACGTCACCGGCCTGGGTTTCAATCACCGGCAGTGCGGTCAATGAACCCGTCTTGCCCTTGACTTCACCATTGGTGTGGCGCTCGACCCAGGCTTCGTTGACGCGTGCGGCGCGCTCCAGCAAACGGCTGTGCAGATAGAACACATCACCGGGATAGGCTTCGCGGCCGGGCGGACGACGCAGCAGCAGCGAAACCTGACGATAGGCCCAGGCCTGCTTGGTCAGATCGTCATAAATGATCAGCGCATCCTGACCACGGTCACGGAAGTATTCGCCCATGGTGCAACCGGAGTAAGGCGCGATGTACTGCATCGCGGCCGATTCCGAGGCAGTTGCCGCCACCACGATGGTGTAGGCCATGGCGCCATGCTCTTCGAGCTTGCGCACCACGTTGGCAACGGTGGACGCCTTCTGGCCGATCGCCACGTAGATACAAAAGAGGTCTTTACCCTTCTGGTTAATGATGGTGTCCACTGCCACGGCAGTCTTGCCGGTCTGACGGTCACCGATGATCAGTTCGCGCTGACCACGACCCACCGGCACCATCGAATCGATCGACTTCAGTCCGGTTTGCACCGGCTGCGATACCGACTTTCTCCAGATCACGCCCGGCGCAACTTTTTCGATCACGTCGGTTTTCTTGGCATTGATCGGGCCTTTGCCATCGATCGGTTGACCGAGCGAGTTGACCACGCGACCGATCAGTTCCGGACCGACCGGCACATCCAGAATGCGGCCGGTACATTTGACCGGCGCGCCCTCGGTGATGTGCTCGTATTCGCCCAGCACCACGGCGCCGACCGAGTCGCGCTCGAGGTTGAGTGCCAGACCGAAGGTGTTGTTCGGAAACTCCAGCATCTCGCCCTGCATGGCGCTGGAGAGACCGTGGACGCGGCAGATACCGTCGGTCACGGACACGACGGTGCCCTGGGTGCGTACGTCCGAGTCAAGCGAGAGATTGGAGATCTTCGCGCGGAGCAGTTCGCTGATTTCGGAGGGTTTCAGCTGTTGCATGGCAGTTCCGATTTAAGTAGTTGTTCTGTAAGGATTTTTTGTCGAGTCGCGACGCTCAGGCGTCGGCCAGACGGGCAGCCATGGTGGCGAGCTTGCCGCGCACCGAGCCATCCATCACCTGGTCGCCGACGGTTACACACACGCCACCGATCAGGTCCTTGTTCACACGCACACTCGGCCGCACCTTGCGGTGCAGCTTTTGTTCCAGTCCGGCCACCAGCGCGCTCAGTTGCGCCGGCTCCATATCGAAGGCCGATTCAATTTCGGCATCGACCGCGTTCTCACGCGCGTTCTTGAGCTGCTCGAACTGCTCGAACAGCTGCGGGAACGCCGCCAGACGCTGATTCTCAACCAGCGCTGCAACCAGGCCACGCGCCTCGGCCACATCGACAGCAGCGACCGACACCACCAGTTCGGTCAGCTGGGCAGCCGACACCCGAGGGTCACCCAAGAGGGCAAGGACTTCTGGCTGGCTTGCCACCTGCGACAAGCGTCCGAGCGCCGCACTCCAGGCCGGCAAAGCGGATGCGCTGTCGGCGATGGCAAAAACAGCCTCGGCGTAGGGACGCGCGATGGTGGCGACTTCAGCCATGGCTTACTTGAGCTCCTGCTTCAGCTGGTTGAGCAGATCGGCATGCGCCTGGGCATTGATTTCGCGACGCAGAATTTTTTCCGCGCCGGCGATCGCCAGGGCTGCAACCTGCTCACGCAATGCCTCTTTGGCACGCAGCACTTCCTGCTCGATCTCCGCCTTGGCAGCAGCCTTCTCGCGATTGCTTTCCTCGCGCGCAGCGTTCTTGGCTTCATCGATCATCTGCGACATGCGCTGCTCCGCCTGGGTCACCAGACCGGCGGCACGCTCCCGTGCATGCGTCATCTCGACGTCGGCCTGACGGGTCGATGCCTCGAGCGCCTGACGACCCTGATCGGCGGCAGCCAATCCGTCAGCAATGGACTTTTGCCGCGCTTCGATGGCCGCCAAAAGCGGCGGCCAGATGAAGCGGATCGTGAACCAGATGAACGCGGCAAAGACGACCGCCTGCGCGAACATTGTTACGTTGATGTTCATACCTGTTCCCCGTACGGGACGTGTTGACCGAAGTCCGGGATCAGACGAGCTTGCCCAGCAGCGGGTTGGCGGTTGCGAACCACAGCGCCAGACCAACACCGATAATGAACGATGCATCAATCAGGCCCAGCAGCAGGAACACTTTGCCCTGCAGCGCATCGGTCAGTTCCGGCTGGCGTGCAGCAGCTTCCAGGAAGCGCGAGCACATGATGCCGACGCCGAGACAGGCGCCCAGCATGCCCAGACCGATCATCAGACCGATACCGATGCCGGAATAAGCCTGCACCATGGCGATAAGTTGCAGTTTTTCCATTTCTTACTTCCTTTCGAGAAAAAAACGTGGACTGAATAAGTGAAAACGTAACGAACTACGATGAAACAACCAGTTCAGTGATGCTCGTGCGCCATCGCCAGATAAACGATGGTCAGCATCATGAACACATAGGCCTGCAGCGCAACGATCAGAATGTGAAAAATGGCCCAGCCCAGCGCCAGTAGCGATGAAACGATCCAGCCAAAGTAGAAGTCGGTGGTCCAGGAGCTATTGGCAGCCCACATCCACAGCAACAGGAAAATGATCTCGCCAGCGTACATGTTGCCGAACAGTCGCAACGAATGCGACAACGGCTTGGACAGGTACTCGATCATGTTGAACAGGAAGTTGGCCGGCCACAGCAGGAAGTGCGAGCCGAAGGGAGCGCAGAACAGTTCATGCGTCCAGCCACCAAAGCCCTTGGCCTTGACGGAGAAGAAAATCATCAGCACCCAAACGGTGATGGCCAGGGCAAAGGTGGTGTTGACATCGGAGGTAGGCACGATGCGAAAACCATGCTCGCTGATGTTATGCGTGGCCAGTGCCATCAGGTCGACCGGCAGAAAATCCATGGCGTTCATCAGCAGCACCAGCACAAATACGGTCAGTGCGGTGGGCGCCACCACGCTGTGACGCTCGTGCTTGAAAATGCCCTTGGTCTGGTTATCGACAAAATCGAACAGCAGCTCGACCAGCGCCTGACGCCGCGTCGGCACACCGGAGGTGGCGCCGCTGGCGACCCAGGCGAGAAAACCCAGCCCGACCACACCCAGCAGCACTGCCACCGAGATCGAGTCCAGATGCAGGGTCCAGAAACCGCCATCACCCACCTGCTTGCCAAAAAAGGCAAGGTGATGCGCAATGTATTCGGTCGAGGTCAGTTCAGTACCGGCGGCCATGTGTTCTGTTCCGAAATCCGTTTCGTCGTTCGCAATCAGCGGTCGCCAGAGCGACCTTCACGTACAAAAAAAGCCATCGAGAAAATCACTACGTTCACAATGAACGCCGCGATCATCAAGCCCGGCTGCGCAGCTTCGTAAAACGTCAATCCAAAAACCAACAGCATCAACATCAGGGTGATGCGAAACAACTCGACCAGCAAGGCCACAGTCACCACCTGCGTTGCTGATACCTTCCTGCCCGCGCCCCCACCCTGAGAGGAGAGCGTGAACGAGGACAAGGTCAGCGAGGCCAAAAGGCCAGAAATCCCGACCGCCAGCGAACCTATCAGCATTGAAACCGCAGCCGGCACACCACTCAGCGCCAGCGCACATGCAAACATCCCTGCACTGACCAGCAGCTGCCACAGCAGCACGGTTCGCAAAGGCTTATTCAACAGGCCCGACACGTTCATTCCATGTCCAGCATGGTCGTTACGCTTTGTTTACGGTTCAACATCAACGCAGCAAGCCTTCGATTTTAATCGGTTTTCTGGTGCAGTGCAAACGCCCCGATGCATTAAGACGCCAACACGGCACGAGTAACCAAGCTATTGACACGCTATCCACAGCCTTTTCACGCCATTGCCGCGCTTGGCGCACATCACAGCGTCTGGTCAAAGCGCACGCCAGATCAAGGACACCCCGGTCGCCAGCAAAGCCAGCGCGACACAGCGCATCACCAGTTCACGCGAAATGCGCTGAAACACCCGACTTGCGACACGCAAGCCCAGCCAGGCTGCCGGCAACACCACCAGCACCCCCAGCCACAGTCCCTCTTGCAGCATCACGCCGGTTAATGAAAACGCTGTCAGGCGCAGGCTGATGCTGAAAATGGAGGTCATGGTGAGCGTGGCGCGGTATTGCTCCTTGCTCAAGCCGCGCAGCGAAAGATAAATGGCATAGGGCGGGCCACCGGCACCAAACAGCGTCCCGGTAATGCCACCGGTCAGTCCGGCGGCATAGGCCCAGCGCCGATCGATCACCCCGGGCGCCGAGCGCCGCAACAGGCTGTAACCGGCATACAGCAAGGCAAAGCAACCCAGCGCAAACATGATGGCGTCGCGCGGCAACTGCACCAGCAGGGTCACGCCGATGGCGATGCCCAGCAGCACCATCGGCACCATGCGCATCCACTCCCCGGACACCGCCAGGCGCGGGTTCTGCAAGCCGATACGCATCGCGGTGAACAGATCGACCACGGCCCATACCGCCAGAGTGAAGGGCAGCGGTACGAACATGGAACCGATGGGAATGGTCACCAGGGCCGAGCCAAAGCCGGTGATGCCATAGATGAACGCGCCAGCAAAACCCAGCGGTGCCAGCAGCAGGATCTCGCGATGCGCCAGCACATAGTCCAGCAGCCACGGCAACAGCGTGGCCCAGTCTGCGGGGGTATTCAAACTTCAGCCGACCGTTACACGCGTTGCGCAGATTGCGACGATTGCGCTGGCTGCTCGGGCGTATTGGCCGCGGCCGCCGATTCCCGCAGCGCCTGCTGCATGGCCTCGAGCAGTGCTTGCGGCTCCTGTGCGCCGGACACCGCGACGCAGCCGTTGAAAATGAAAAACGGCACGCCCTGCACACCGATGGCTGTGGCCTGCTCCTCCTGCGCCTGGATGGTCTGCAGCGCAGCCGGATCGTCCAGTGCCGCCTGCACCACCTCCAGCGGCAGACCGGCGTCAGTGGCGATGCGCTCGAGGTTGTCGCGCTCGGTCAGGTCAACCGCATCGAGGAAAAACGCGCACAAAAAGGCCTCTTTCACCCGTTCCTGCAAGCCGAAACCCGCCGCCAGACTGATCAGCACATGCATGCGCCGGGTGTTGGGCTGCTTCTGGATCTCCTCCAGCGCGAAGGCAATGTCCAGCTCGCGTCCCACGCCCTGGATGCGGGCATAGATCTGCGCCACCTTCTCCGGCCCGAACTTGCGCGCGTAGTAATCGCGCCGAAGCACCCCCGCCGGCGGCAGATCGGGATTGAGCTCGAACGGATGAAAACGCAGGTCCGGTGCCGAGGCCTCGGGATAGGCGCTGCGATACAGCTCCAGCGCCCGCTCCAGCCGGCGCTTGCCGATGAAACACCAGGGACAGACCACGTCGGAAATGACATCGATGCGCAGCGCAGGTGGCTGCGAGGAAGTCGATGCTGGCGTGGCGCTTTGCGCCGGGGACGGCTGCTGCATGGTACGGCTCCTGGGCTACGCGCCGTGGCAACAGCCGGGGGCGCGATCAACGAGGCCGCATTCTAGCAGCGTCGCCCATGCTACGCCTGTAAAAAATATCAATAAAATCAATATCTTATGAACTTTTCTCGTTGGCCGCTTGGGTCCATGGGTGGGGCCGGGGGTGGTCCGCAGAATGGCGACGGGCATGATGCAGGCGCGGTTCTGTCGCACAATGACCGGCCGCGCAAAGCCCATCACCCGGGCAGCTCCAAACGCCAAAACACAATCGCCTGCCAATGAACACACTCCCGAACACATTCCTCAGCCGACCTGT
>CAIPUP010000089.1 GCA_903868285.1 uncultured beta proteobacterium | reverse complement strand
TGGTGATTGATGCACAGGGCAAGCTGCTGGCGAGCAAGCTCGGGGGCATTACCGAGGCACAGCTGACCGAAATTCTGTTGCCAGTGCTGGGACAGCCCAAGTCCTGATGGTCGTGAAGCAAGGCGGCTATCCGGGGGGACGCAGAAAATAGCCAGCGACAATCAACAATCAGCCGCAAGTTCTAGACAAACCGCGCCTAATTGCGGCAAACTAGCACCTATGTCTACGCGAAAACCCAAAACTGCTGCTGGCTTGCGGGTGTTGGTGCTGAACGGCCCCAACCTCAACCTGCTGGGCAGTCGTGAACCCGAGATCTACGGCAAGGAAACGCTGGCCGACATCGTGGCCCGCTTGTCATCTCGCGCCAAAGCGGCTGGCTGCCAGCTGGAGAGCTTTCAAAGCAATCATGAAGGCGCCTTGATCGATCGGGTTCATGCGTCTAAAAGCGCTCAAGTTGACTGGATCATCGCCAATCCTGGTGGCTTCACGCATTCCAGTGTTGCCTTGCGTGATGCCCTGAGCGGGGTGGCGATACCGTTCATTGAAGTGCATTTGTCGAATATCCATGCGCGCGAGCCGTTCCGGCAGCATTCCTATTTTTCGGATATTGCTGCCGGCACGATCTGCGGTCTGGGCAGCCGGGGCTACGACCTGGCGCTGGACTACATCCTCGGCTCGCATGGCGCGCGAAGCTAAAAACGGCGGCATCAGCAACGCAACAGAACAACTCAATACGCCAGCGAGCCAACCGCACTCCGCATCACAGCACCCGAACCCATCGCCCGTCCCTGACGTGGCCTTCACCATTGCACCGGCAGAAAGCCAGCCCGTTTTTCCAGCCCGCTGGCCTAACCCATGCCATCCATTGTCTGTAGGAGAAACATCCATGGATTTGAGAAAACTCAAGACCCTGATTGAACTGGTTCAGGATTCCGGCATCGCCGAACTGGAAATCACCGAGGGCGAAGAGCGCGTACGCATCGTGCATGGCAGCCAGCGCCCGCTGGTCGCCGCTGCGGCGCCGGTCAGTGCTCCGGTGGCGGCCGTGGTGGCCCCGGCACCCGTGGCAGCCGCCGCACCGGTCGCTGCCATCGACCCGGGCGCGGAAGCGCTGGCCAAACTCGACGGTCATGTAGTCAAGTCGCCCATGGTCGGCACCTTCTACCGCTCGGCCTCGCCCGGATCGAAAGCCTTTGTCGACATCGGCAGCAGCGTGAAAAAAGGCGACACCATTTGCATCATCGAGGCGATGAAACTGATGAACGAGATCGAAGCCGATCAGGACGGCGTGGTCAAAGCCATCCTGATTGAAAACGGCCAACCGGTCGAATATGGCGAACCCCTGATCGTTCTGGGCTAAGCCGGCATAGCCGGCCGGTCAGTGCCTGCACTGTCCGGCGACCGACCAAGCAACCGAAGGGATCTGCTGCAGCATGGCCTTGTTCGAAAAAATTCTGATCGCCAATCGTGGCGAAATCGCCTTGCGTATCCAGCGCGCCTGTCGCGATCTGGGTATCCGTACCGTGATGGTTCACTCCGAAGCCGACCGCGAGGCGAAATACGTCAAGCTGGCCGATGAGTCGGTCTGTATCGGACCGGCACCGTCACGCGACAGCTATCTCAATGTGCCGGCCATCATCAGTGCGGCCGAAGTCACCGACGCCCAGGCCATACACCCGGGCTACGGCTTTCTGTCAGAGAACGCCGACTTTGCCGAGCGGGTGGAAAAAAGCGGCTTTGTGTTCATCGGGCCGCGCGCCGAGACCATCCGCCTGATGGGTGACAAGGTCAGTGCCAAGGCCGCCATGCTCAAAGCCGGTGTGCCCTGCGTACCAGGCTCGGAAGGTGCGTTGCCGGAAGAACATGAAGAGTGCGTCAAGATCGCACGCAAGATCGGCTACCCGGTGATCATCAAGGCGGCTGGTGGTGGCGGTGGTCGCGGCATGCGGGTAGTGCATACCGAGGCCGCGCTGAAAAACGCCATCACGCTCACGCGCAGCGAGGCCGGTTCGGCCTTTGGCAATCCCACCGTGTACATGGAAAAGTATCTCGAGAATCCGCGTCACATCGAGATCCAGGTGCTGGCCGACGAACACCGCAATGCCATCTATCTGGGCGAGCGCGACTGCTCATTGCAGCGCCGTCATCAGAAGATCATGGAAGAAGCGCCGGCACCCGGCATCACCGAACGTCAGCGTGTCCGCATCGGCGAGCGCTGCATCGAAGCCTGCAAGCGCATCAACTACCGTGGCGCGGGCACTTTCGAATTTCTGTATGAAAACAACGAGTTCTATTTCATCGAAATGAACACCCGGGTGCAGGTGGAACATCCGGTGACCGAGCTGGTGACTGGTGTGGACATCGTGCAGGAACAAATCCGCGTCGCCGCAGGTGAAAAGCTGTCGCTCAAGCAACGCGATGTCACGATCTCCGGTCATGCGCTGGAATGCCGCATCAATGCGGAAGACCCGTTTATTTTCACGCCCTCGCCCGGGCGCATCGATACCTACCATCCGCCCGGCGGCCCTGGCGTGCGTGTCGACTCGCATGTCTATCAGGGCTATACCGTCCCGCCACACTACGATTCCATGGTCGGCAAGATCATCACCAGCGGCAAGGACCGCGCACAGGCCATCCGGCGCATGCGCATCGCCTTGTCGGAAATGGTGGTCGAGGGCATCAAGACCAATATCCCGCTGCATCAGGAGTTGCTGGCCGATGCCCGCGTGGTCAGCGGCGGGGTGTCCATCCATTACCTGGAAACGAAGTTGGCACAGGACAAAAAGCAGCGCGACACCGGCAAGAAAAAGCCGTGATTACCCAGCAGCACATGAAACCCGGCCCAGATCGATATCGCGCATGAATACGCTGGTTGCGCTGCGCATGGAACTGGATTCAGCCGATGCCGATCGTCTGGGTGACGCCATGATGGCGCGCGGTGCGCTGGCCGTGACCGCCGAAGATGCCGATGCCGGCACGGCGCGCGAAGTACCGGTGTTCGATGAGCCGGGCAACGACCCCAGCAGTTGGCCTCGCCTGCGCCTGGAAGTGCTGGTCGCCACGGGCGATGACCCTTTGCAATTGCTGGAAGCCGCCTGTGCCGATGCTGAAATGGCCCTGCCGCAATACACCCTCAATCAAGTCCCCGATGCTGACTGGGTGCGCGCCACCCAGGCCCAGTTCGGGCCGATCGCTATTTCGTCACGACTATGGATCGTGCCCAGTTGGCACAGCGCGCCCGAGCCCGCGGCAGTGAATCTGCTGCTCGATCCGGGTGTTGCCTTTGGCACGGGCAGTCATCCCACCACCCGACTGTGTCTGCAGTGGCTGGAACGACAGCTGGCTGGCCTGACCCCAGAACTTTCCCCTGACATGCGGCCGCGCGTGCTCGACTATGGCTGCGGCTCGGGCATTCTGGCCATCGCGGCGATGAAGCTGGGCGCGGGCTCGGCCATCGGTGTGGACATCGACGCTGGCGCAGTGCTGGCAGCACGCGATAACGCCATCCGCAACCAGGTGCCATGCGAATTCGTCACGCTGCCAGAGCTGCCCCCGCCACCCGCGCTGCAGGTGGATCTGTTGCTGGCCAATATCCTGGCCAATCCGCTGCGGGTGCTGGCACCGGTGCTGGCCGCTCACACACGCCCCGGCGGACGACTGGCGCTGTCGGGCATCCTGGTGCCCCAGGCGGATGACATCATGCAACGCTATGCACAATGGTTCGACTTCGAGCCGCCGCTAGAGGATGAAGGCTGGGTCTGCCTGAGCGGACGACGCCATCAGGCATGAGCCATGGCAATGCCAAGACGATGCCGAGCACAACGACACTGATCACTGCGCGATGAATAGCAACCCAACCACTGCCACCACAGTCGTGCTGTGCCCGGGCTGCAACACCATGTTTCGGGCGCATCAGGATCAGCTGCAGCGCAAATCCGGCCTGGTGCGCTGTGGCCAATGCAGTCTGGTATTCAATGCCAACAACACCCCGGCAGTGGTTGCAGCTGCCAATACTGAGGGTTCAGACAGCGTGGCGGTAGCGGCCGCCGATCTGCAAAGCGACCCCATTCAAGACCTTGCGCCACAACCTAACGCAAGCGAAGTAGCCCTCAATCCCTGGCAGACAGTGCCGGTACCGCCGTCGCGCTGGAAAAGTTTCGGCCTGCTGCTGTTGAGCCTGTTACTGCTCACTGGCTTGCTGCTGCAAATGATCTATCACTGGCGCGGCGATCTGGCCTTGCTGTTTCCGTCAACCCGGCCGTGGCTGCAACAGACCTGCGCCCTGGTCGATTGTGAATTGCCCCTGCCGCGACTGGACAAACTGGTATCGATCGAAGACTCCGACCTGCAAGCAGATGCCACCAATCCCCGTGTCATGGTGTTGTCAGCGCTGATCCGCAATCGCGCGCCGTTCACCCAGGCCTATCCTTCGGTGGAATTGACCCTCACCAACGAGCAAGGCGAAACGGTCACGCGCCGGGTGCTGGCACCGCGCGACTATCTGGGCAAGCGCGCCGACCCGGAAGATGGTTTCGATGCCGCCAGCGAGATGCCGTTCAAGCTCTATCTCGAAGCCGGCAAACTGCCGGTGACCGGCTATCGGCTTTACCTGTTTTTTCCCTGAGTTATCTCTGAGTTATCCCCGAGTTATCCCTAGGATTCCAGCCTCCACTGCAGTGCCAAGGTTCTCAATAACATTACCAATGAAAGATTTGCCATGCGTACACTGATTTGCGGTTCGATTGCCTTTGACAACATCATGGTGTTCAACGGCCAGTTCAAAGACCACATTCTTCCCGAGAGCATTCACATCCTGAATGTGGCGTTTCTGGTTCCGGAATTGCGACGCGAATTCGGTGGCTGCGCCGGTAACATCGCCTACAACCTGAAAAAAATCGGTGGTGATCCGCTGATCATGGCCACCATCGGCAAGGATGCCGATTCCTATGTGCAGCGCATGGACCAGCTAGGGCTATCGCGCGATGCGGTGCGGCAAATGGATGACGCCATGACCGCGCAGGCCTTCATCACCACCGACCTGGATGACAACCAGATCACCGCCTTTCATCCCGGCGCCATGAATCAGTCGCACCTGAACCAGATCACGCCGGCACTGGGCGCCGGGCTGGCCATCGTCGCGCCGGATGGACGTGATGGCATGCTGCAGCACGCCGAACAACTGGCACAGCACAAGATTCCCTTCATGTTCGATCCGGGCCAGGGCCTGCCGATGTTCTCTGGCGAGGAACTGCTGCACTTTGCCAAGGCCGCCAGCTATATCGCGGTGAACGACTACGAAGGCAAGATGCTGGAAGAAAAAACCGGGCAATCACTGCCCAAGCTGGCCGAACACGTCAAAGCCCTGATCGTGACGCGCGGGGCCGTGGGTTCGACCATCTATGCCGAGGGAAAGCAGCACGACATTCCTTGCGTCAAGGCCAGCGCCATCGTCGACCCGACCGGCTGTGGTGACGCCTATCGCGCCGGCCTGCTGTACGGCATCGCGCATCAGTGGGGCTGGCAGGCCTGCGGTCAGCTGGCCTCGGTGCTGGGCTCGATCAAGATCGCCTCGCGCGGCGGCCAGAACCATGCGCTGTCACGCGAGCTGGTGGCGAAGATTCACCACGAAGCGTTTGGCAGCGATCCCTGGCAGGCGTAGAGTGGGTCAACCATCGCTGGATGCCGCCGTTGCTGAACAGTCGTCGCAGTCGGGCTGACGGCATCCTCGCCAGCCTGGTGCAAGCGCCTCGCCTCCCTCCACACCTCGCCGGAGTTTCCTTATGAAACAAGTACTTAGCTCTTCATTGCCAGCAAGTCACTGGCACCATGCCATCACCGCCGCCAGCCTGTTGCTGGCGGCAACGCTGCTGGCTGGCTGCAACACACTGTCCAGTTCGGGCAGCGTTTACTCGCCGCATCAAACGCGTGGCGAGCAGACGGTGCGTATGGGCGTGGTCGAGTCGGTGCGTGAAGTCATGATCGAAGGCAGTCAGGGTCCGGTGGGCGCCATCGCCGGCGGCGTGATCGGCGCGACCGGCGGCTCGTCCGTTGGCGGCGGCGGCCGCACCTCGAACGTGCTGGGCGTGCTCGGTGCGGTTGGCGGTGGTATCGCGGGTAATGCCATCGAGCGCAAGCTGACCGAAAAAAAGGGCCTGGAGATCACCGTCAAGCTGGATAACGGTGAACTGCGTGCCATCACCCAGGAAGCCGATGAAGTGTTCCGCGTCGGCGAACGGGTGCGGTTGCTGAGCGGCCAGGGTGTCACGCGTGTCAGTCGCTGAAAACGGTATTGCGCGGCTTCAGTAGTGCAGCAGCGGCAACGCAGCAGCAGCAACACAGCACCGACAACGCAGTGCCATCAACTTAACACCGGTATGCAGGAATCTTCCAGCGCATGAGTCACCCAGCCTCCGGGCACAGCACGGAAGCCGCCACGCCACTGCCGGTGCGCTGCTTGCGCTGGCTGCATTTGCTATGGCACTTGCTGCGCGGCCTGCTGGTGACCGGGCTGCGCTTTTCGCAACTATCGAAGGCACAACGACATCACGCCATGCGGCGCTGGTCGCTGCAACTATTGCGACTGCTGTCGGTACGGCTGGAAGTACGCGGTGAACCTGCCGAACTCCCACCCCGCTGTCTGCTGGTGATGAACCATGTGTCCTGGCTGGATGTATTTCTGATCAATGCCGTGCATCCGGCCATGTTTGTGGCCAAGGCGGAAGTACAGGCTTGGCCGCTGATCGGTCGCCTGGTGAGCCAGACCGGCACGCTCTATATCGACCGACGCCGCAAGAGCGCCACCCGACGCACCGTCGAGGGCATGGTGCAGGCACTGCGCAGCGGCGAGCTGGTGGCGGTGTTCCCCGAGGGCACCACTACCCACGGCCATGGTGTCGACAAGTTCCATACCTCGCTGTTCGAAACCGCATTGGAGGCCGAAGCCTGTGTGCTGCCGGTGGCGCTGCGCTATCGCACCCGCAGTGGTGCCTTTTGCGACGCACCGGCCTATGCCGGTGAAACCAGTCTGCTGCAATCGATCTGGGCCATCGTATCGACCCGGCGCATCGTGGCGCAGCTGTGTTTCCTGTCGCCGTTGATGCCTGCCACTGGCGATGACCGACGCACATTGGCACTGGCCTCGGAGAACGCCATCCGGCACGAGCTGGGACTGCCCGAGCGTGGCAGCGATGGCCGGCTGCATGCGCCAGCCGACTGAGACGCCGTTACAGCAAGGAAAACACCTCAGCGAGGCGTAGTTACCAGCTCACCAACGGACGGGTCGAAGCCACCTGAAACAGCGTGCGATCCTCCAACCGCAACGCACTCAAGCGGCCGCCCCAGACACAACCACTGTCCAGCGCCAACAAGCGGGGCGACAGGCGTACCCCCAGCGCCGACCAGTGGCCCACCACCAGCGTATTGCTGGCACTGCGCCGACCGGGCACCTCGAACCACGGCAAACATCCGGCTGGCGCCGTGGCCGCCTCACCCTTGGCAGTGAAATCCATCTCCCCGTCAGCGGTGCAAAAACGCATGCGGGTCATGGCATTGACGATCAGGCGCAAGCGATCGGCGCCCTGCAGCTGTTCGTGCCAGGCGCGTGGCTGACTGCCATAGAGCTGCGACAAAAAACGATCCGGTTCGGGACCGCGCAGTGCCGCCTGCACCTCGCCCGCCAGCGCCTCGGCCTGATCGGCATCCCATTGCGGCAACAGACCGGCATGCACCATCAGGGTGTCGCCCTCGCGATGCAACAAAGGTTGCTGCAACAACCAATGTAAGAGTTCATCACGATCCTCGGCCTGCAATACCGCCTGCAAGCTGTCGTCATCACGCGGCTTGACATGGCCGCGCGCCAGCGCCAACAGATGCAGATCGTGATTGCCCAACACCGTGATCGCGGCATCGCCCAGGCTGCGCACAAAGCGCAACACCTCCAGCGATTGCGGCCCGCGATTGACCAGATCACCGACCAGCCATAGCCGGTCACGCCCGGGCTGGAAGCCGATGCTCTCGAGCAGCCGCTGCAGCTCCACCCAGCAGCCCTGCACATCACCGATGGCGTAGATACTCATGTTTTCAGTCAGAACCGTCAAAGGAAGGGCAGGCGTGCATCGGCCGGTATTATCCGCGACTAATGCAGTGCAATCCCCGCGCGGAACACCCGAGCGCATCCCTCAAATAAACACCACGCCACCATGACCAACGCCACCCAAGCACCCATTCCTGTGCGTTTCGCCTGCGGCCTGTATGACCGCATGCTGCCGCTGTACACCGGTGACGTGAAACCGCGCGGCATTGATCTGCAATTTCATGCCATCGACGATCCACGCGTGATCTTTGATCGCATGGCGGCCGATCAGGCCTTCGATGCCTGCGAGATGTCCAGTTCCGAGTTCATCAGCCGGCTGTGTTCGCCCAATGCCGCAGTCGACTGTCCGTTTGTGGCGCTGCCGGTATTTCCGTCGCGGGTTTTCCGGCATGGTCATATCAGCATCAACGAACACAGCGGTATCCGCAACGCCAAAGATCTGGCCGGCAAGCGCATCGGCGTGCCGCTCTACACCATGAGTGCGGCGGTATGGCAGCGCGGCATCCTGGAGCAGGATTACGGCGTCGATCTGTCGCAGGTGCATTGGGTACAGGGTTCGATCAACAAGGTCGGCTCTCACGGCGATCCCACCGTCATGCCGCTGCTCAAGCCGGCGAACATTACCGTCAACCACACCGGCAAGACACTCAGCCAGTTGCTGGATGAGGGCGAGCTCGACGCCATCATCGGCACTGGTCTGCCGGACGCACGCCGTCACAATCCGGCCATACGCCGCCTGTTCCCGGATTTTCGTGCGGTGGAAAAAGACTACTACCGTCGCACCGGCATCTTCCCGATCATGCATCTGACGGTGATACGACGCGAGGTGTACGAACAGCATCCGCAGATCGCGCAAAGCCTTTATGAGGCGTTTGTGCAAGCCAAGGCAGTGGCGCTGGAACGCATGCGCTATCAGGGCGCGCTGCGCTACATGCTGCCCTGGCTGCCGGACGACATCGAGGAAATCGACGAGGTCTTCGGTGGCGATCCCTGGCCTTATGGCATCGAGGCCAATCGCCCGACGCTGCAGGCGCTGGTGAACTATCTGCAACAACAAGGCCTGATCGCCAAGGCACCGCGCATCGAAGACATCTTTGTGCCGGTCACCGAACCGGTGCTGGCAGCGCCGCAGCGCATTTACTCCTGAACGCTCCGGCATGCATTTTTTGCTACGGGTGCACCTATCACCTAAGCATATGTCGCTTAAAGTTAATGTAACTTATTGATTTTATTGGATTTTTTAGAACTCTCGTGACTACACCGAATCCCCTGGAGCGCCTACTGCACGACCTGGTAATCGCCAACCGCATCCTGGCACATGAAGGTGTGCTGGACGCCTATGGCCATGTCAGCGTGCGCAATCCACTGCGACCCGATCATTTTTTTCTGTCGCGCTCACGCAGCCCGGAGCTGGTGACGCGCGAGGACATCATGGAGTTCGACTATGCCGGCAATCCGACGCCCGGCGATACCCGTCCGCCCTATCTGGAGCGCTTCATTCATGGCGGCATCTATGAAGCACGTCCGGACATCCATGCCGTGGTGCACAGCCACGCCGATGAAGTGCTGCCCTTCACCATTGCCAACCGCGTGCTGCAACCGGTGATCCACACCGCCAGCGACATCGGTTCGCGTGTCTCGGTATGGGACATCCGCGACAAGTTCGGTGATACCAACATGCTGGTGGTCAATCCGGAGCAGGGCCGCGATCTGGCGCAGTGTCTCGGCCCGGACCGGGTGGTGCTGATGCGCGGACACGGCTTTGCGGCCGGTGCGCCCAGCCTGTTTCAGGTGGTCAAGACGGCGGTCTATCTGCCGTTGAACGCGCGTACCTTGAAGGAAGGATTGCAGCTGGGCGAAGTGAAAACGCTCTCACCCGGCGAGGTAGCCGTACGTGCTACCACCGACCCAGACGCGCCCGCCTCGCGCCGCGCCTGGGAGTACTGGTGCCGGCGCATCAACATGACGCCGTATTGGGAGCTGTAGCGTTCATTCCGGCGGGATGCCGGCCAGCTTGACCATTTCGGCGTAGTCACGAATCTGCTGCTCGACCAGCTTGCGATAGTCGGCCGGGCTGTTGCCCACCGCATCCAGACCCAGCCCGTTCAGGCGTTCCTTCACTGCCGGCAGCGCCAGTGCCTTGCGGATTTCGGCATAGAGCTTGTTGACGATCTCCGGCGGCGTCCCGGCCGGAGCGAACATGCCATACCAGCCACCATCCATTTCCACCCCATTCACACCGCCCTCGGCCATGGTCGGCACCTCGGGCAGATAGGCAGCACGCGTCTTGTTGGTGTAACCGATGGCGCGTACCTTGCCAGCCCGGATTTGCGGCAACGATAGCGGCGGGGTCATGAACATCACTTGCACATCATTGGCCACCAATCCGGCAATGGCCTGACCCGCGCCCTTGTAAGGAATGTGAACCATCTTCGTGCCGGTGCGTGCCATGAACAGCTCGGCCGCCAGATGCAGCGTATTGCCGACACCGGGGGTACCGAAGGCGAATTTCGCGCCGGGCTTTTTCAGCAGCGCCAGCAGCTCGGGCAGATTGTTCGCCGGTACTGACGGGTTGATACCAAGGATGTAGGCCTCGGTCGAGGCCACCACGCTGACCGGATCGAAATCGCGTGTCGGGCTGTAGGGCAGCTTCTTGTACATGCTCGGATTGACCGCGAACGAGGTCGACACCACCAGCAGGGTATAGCCATCCGGCGCGGCCTTGGCCACCATTTCAGTACCAATCAGGCCATTGGCGCCGGGACGGTTGTCCACCACGAAAGACTGTCCAAGCTGCTGCGCCAGCGGCTGGGCAATGATGCGTCCGACCGAGTCGGGTGCGCCGGGACCAAAAGGCACGATGATGCGTACCGTCTTGGTCGGCCAGGTTTGCGCCTGTGCAGACCCGGATAAAGCAATACCGGACAGCGCTATGCCGGAAAGCGCTATGCCAGCGGCCATGACACCGCCCCACAGCAGCGTGTTCAAGCAGTGCATCGAAGCTTGCTGCACGCGATGACGAGTACGGCTGAAACAATGACTGGTTTGCGGCATGGTGCACCTCCAACGAAATCGTGAACGGGCATTGTTCCATGAATTGCCATGTACAGTCCTTACCGCCTTGCGCTCGTTACAATGCCGGGTCATTCGGGGAATTACCACTCGGGGCCCTGTCACTCG
>CAIPUP010000088.1 GCA_903868285.1 uncultured beta proteobacterium | reverse complement strand
TTTGTACAAGCAGACCGGCTCCGGGCCAAGGTCCACCAGCAGCGTGCCACCGTCGGGCACATCGTCCTGATGTGCGACCTGGGTCCATGCGGCTGGGCTGGATTCTGCTGACATGCTGGCTTCCTTTGCTGGGTTGTGAACACGACGGGCTGCGTATCCTACGGCATGCAGCGGGCATGCAGCGGGCATGCTGCGAACACGTCGCGCGCAAAAAAAACGGGGGTCCGAAGACCCCCGCCCAAACTATCGTGCAGATGTTTTGCGTGCCTGAGCAGCGTTGCGCCGCTCAGCGACCGGTGCGCGACAACGACAGCACCCAGCCCTCCATGCGCGACTTCATCTTCGAGATTTGGTCCTTGTCGAAGAAATTCTCCGGCTTGACCTTGTCCACGGCGTACACCGGGCGATGGAAGTCCTGCTCATAGCCAAACGGCACTGTGGCATCGATACCCATGCCGCCCTCGAAACTAGTGTTGGAAGCGGTCCACTCCTTGTCGCCGGCGGTCATGCGCTCGGACGGCATGAAGGTCTGGCCACGCCCACCCGGAATCGGGTTGAGGATGTCGGTCTTGGGGTTGACGCGGGTGGTGAGGCACCACATCACATCGTCCATGGAATAGATGTCGGTGTCTTCGCTGACCGCGATCGCCAGACGCATGCCCTGCGAGCAAGCGAGGATGGCACCAAGGAAGTTGCGCTGCCAGCCTTCCTCGATCTTGTTGCGCTTTTTCACCTGGATGATGCAGCCACCCCAGTCGGTCATGGCGTAGGGAATATGCACATCCTGAACGATGCCCGGCTGCAGGCGATTGCAAAGCTCAAAAATTGCGGCTTCGCGAATGGTGGTGTCGATGTTGAGCTCGTCCATGGTGTGCACGGCGAGCGGGAAGTTGATCGGGCGCGACTCGGGCTTGCGCATGGTGATGGCGGTGACATGGAAGGTCGGCGCCTTGTAGGCCTTGCCCATGTAGCCGGCCCACTCCGGATGGAAGAAGGTCTTGCCCTGCACGCCCAGCTCTTCCGATTCCTTGGTCTCGTAGCGCTTGTCACGCGGACGGATCACGCCCTCGAGCACATATTCGGCATCGGCCATGGCGTAGGCGTCGACCGTCTTGGCCTTCACCAGACGGATGGGTGAGCCCTGCACCGCACCAGCGATACCCATCTCGTCACAGCCCTTGGGCATGATGACGTAATCAAACGCCGCACCCGCCAGCATGGTGCAGGCAGGCGGCACACCGAAGTTCATGGTGATGGGGATTTCCTCATCCTTGTAGTGCTCGGTGAACACCTGCCACATATGCGATCCGGGCGAGATCTGGAACGTGCCGACATTGCCCCAGCGAAAGTTCATGCGGTTGTAGCCAGTGTCGGTGCCGTGATCGAAATGCTTGCCGCTGATGAGTCGGATGCCGGAGCCGATGGTGGCTTCCTTTTCCAGCTCGGTGTGGCGGATGGCGCTGATCCACTGATTGACGTCGATGTTCTCGGTGATGACATGCTCATGCACCGGGGCGTCCTTGGACTCGATAATGGCCGGCTTGAGCGGCTTGTTCAGCGCCTTGGCAATGGCGCGGGTACGCTCGGTGGGGTTGGAGAAGCCGAACATGCGGTCCATCACCGTCGTTTCAGCGAACAGGTTGGTGATGGCGCGGGTGTGCGGATAGCCCTTCACATTGTTGAAGAGAATGGGCAGGCTGCCATCGAAATGCTTTTGCAGCGCGGTGATTTCCAGATCGGGACTGACTTCCTTGTCCGTCTCGATCAGCAGGCCTTCCTTGCGCAGCCACTCGATAGTGGATCGCAGACTGGTGATATCGGGTTTGCTCATGCTTCACTCCTCCGGGGTTTCAGGTTATTGCGTTGTTGCGGCCGCTGCCTGCGGCAACGGCCAATGGAAAACGGCGCGCAAGCTTGGCCGATGCGTGCCGCGAAATCAACCACTTGATTCATAAATCAAGTTGTTTGGATGGGATTCACACGTTTGTTCAAGAGGAAAGTCACTTCAAAAAAATCAATAAAAACAGATAGTTAAACAATTTATGCGGGGCGAATGTCGGGTCTAAAGTGTCACCGCAACCTGTAACGTTGATTATTTAATCAATGTTTTGCACGAACTTACCGGCGCCCCGCGGCAACCCCGACGCTAAATTGCTGCGCAGCATTTTCTGCAACATGCGCAGGCGCCGGTGCGCGAACCCTATAGTGTTGGACTAACATAGCGACGCCGCATCAAGCACGATATCAAGGAGGCTCCGGCACGCCGGGGTTCAGAAGCACCAACGAGGAGGAGCAATCCATGCAAGCCAAGGCAAACACCACCATCGGTGCACAGCACGCAAGTTTTTATGCCGCTGCGACAACCGCCATCACCACCATCGCCAGCGTCGCCAGCCTGATGCTGGGCAGCCTGGCCAGCACCCCGGCCCAGGCGCAACAGACCATGAAAATCGGACTTGCGACCGTCAACGACGTACAGCATGAGTTCGCCAAACTGTTCGCCGCACAGATGGAAAAAACCGCGCCGGGCAAGCTAAGGATTCAGGTCTACCCGTCAGAACAACTGGGCTCGATTCCGCGCATGGTCGAAGGCATGGGCATGGGCACCGTCGAAGCCTGGGTCGGACCGCCGGAATTCATGGTCGGCATCGAGCCGCGCATGCAGGTGTTCGGCTCACCGGGCCTGGTGTTTGACATGGAGCATGGCTACCGCCTGACGCAGGACGAACGCTTCCGTCAAGCCTCGTTCTCCTGGGCCGAGGCCAAGGGCATCAAGGGTCTGGGACTGGTGGTGTACGGACCGAACGGCTACACCTCCAAAAAAGCACTGCGTACGCTGGCTGACTGGAAAGGCCAGAAGCTGCGCGTGTTCGGCTCGCCGATGCATACCGTAGCCATGGAGAAACTCGGCGCCACCGGTGTGCCAATGAACCCAGCCGATGCACTGCAGGCGATCTCCTCCGGCGCCATCGATGGCAACCGCACCGCGCTCAATGTCTCGGTGTCGTTCAAGTATTTTGATGTGGTGAAGAACCACACCATGATCGACGGCGAGGCGCTGATCTACTCGATGTTCGCAGTCAGCAAGGGCTGGTACGACAAGCTGCCGGCCGATGTGCAAAAGCAGGTTGCCGCTGCGGTAGTGGCGGTGGAACGCGATGCCTACAATTTTGCCGTGGAAGGGCAGAAGCGTTCTGAAGCAACCTGGGCCAAGAACGGCGAACTGATCCGCGTCAACGCGGCCGACCAGGCCGACTTCGTGCGTCGCATGCAAACGGTCGGGCCTGAAGTGGTGGCCAAGAACCCGCGCATCAAGGACGCCTACGAGCTGATGGTCGAACGCGCCAACGCCACCCGCAAGTAGTCATCAGCCACTTACGTCGTATTCGTC
>CAIPUP010000087.1 GCA_903868285.1 uncultured beta proteobacterium | reverse complement strand
TGTCTCAGCCGGTTTTGCCAACCGCCCGTCATGACGCCGGAAATATTATGTAAGTTCATGATTTTAAGGTACTTTTTATTATGCCTCGGAGGGTCGTGGTGCGAGTTGCGCCGCGAGTTGCGCCGCGAGTTGCAGATGCGCGCGCAGGCCGTTGATGGCAACGCTGACCGCGGCTGTTGCACAACGCAGCTGTGGCACAACGCAGCTGTGGCTGGGACGGCTATGCTTGACAGATGAATCCGTCCGAACGTCCTGACCCAGAGATACAGCTGGGAAACAACGCTGGCATTGGCATCGACCCGCACGCAGCACGCCGCCGGTTCGATCGTGCGGCGCGCCATCAGCTTGCGCGCCATCGTCTCAGCCGCGAGCGTGCCCCGCACAGCCTTGCACAGGCCGCACCGGTCGGACTGCTGGATGACGAGGTGGCGCAGCGCATGGCGCAGCGTCTGGATTGGGTACGCATTCAGCCGGCACGGATACTCGATGCTGGCTGTGGTGCGGGGGATGCGCGGGTGCTGCTGTGCCAGCGCTACCCCGATGCCAGCTGGCTCGGCCTGGACAGCTCGTCCGTCATGCTGGCATTGGCACGAGCGAAGAGCGCGGGGCACGGATCGGGATGGCCAGGCTTGCGCCAGGCATGGACCCTAGGCTTGCAGGGCTTGCGGGCTGCGTTGCGGACTGCGTGGCGGACTGTGTTGGCGACTGCGCTGCGCCGCCACGCCCAAGCCTGGCAGGGCCTGATCGCCGCTGACATCAGCGCGCTGCCACTGCAGCCGGGCAGTGTTGGTCTGGTCTGGTCCAATCTGGCCTTGCCCTGGGCCGCCGATTTATCAGCCACACTGCGTGAATTGCATCGTGTGTTGGAACCCGGCGGTTTACTTACCTTTTCCAGCTACGGACCGGACACGCTTAAGGAGTTACGCCTGGCCCTGAATGACCCAGGAGAGCGGGATGGTCGCGGTGCTCAGACGGATGCGCGCTTGCATCCCTTTGTCGATATGCACGATCTGGGTGATCAACTGGTGCAGGCCGGCTTTGCCGCGCCGGTCATGGATATGGAGATCATCCGTTTGAGCTGGCCCAATGCCGCTGCCTGCCTGCTTGAGTTGCACCACAGCGGCCAGGGCAACGCACTGTTTCAGCGACCGCGTGGATTGCGTACGCCGCGCGCCTGGCAGGCTCTATGTGACCGACTGCAACAGCAGGCGGGCGATGCCGATGGCCGGGTTAGTCTGAGTTTCGAAATTGTCTATGGACATGCCTGGCGCCCACAGCCGCGCGAGGCCAGGCGGTCCGCCGCGCAGCCAGCGGTGATTCAATTCCAGAGGCGTCCGCCGCCGGCACCGCCGCGGTAGTGTGTCGCGGTAGTGTGTCGCGATGGTGTTGGCGCCAGACTTGTCTCGATTCTGTGGGTCAGGTCAATCTGACGTGGTTTTCTGATGGAAAAAGCGCTTAAAATCGCGTTCTCGTCGCCTTTGGTGCGCCGCACAAAGCCTGTGCTCCGGCTGACCGTGCGGGCCGATAGGGGTGGCAGCAAAGACATTCGGAGCAGTGAGGACATGATGATCAGAAAAATTGGAACGGCAGCCGGCCTTCTTGTCTCGGCGCTTTTCTCCCATGCCGCATCGGCCGCGTATCAGCTGAACCT
Source organism: uncultured beta proteobacterium (assembly GCA_903868285.1). Classification (GTDB taxonomy): domain Bacteria; phylum Pseudomonadota; class Gammaproteobacteria; order Burkholderiales; family SG8-39; genus CAIPUP01. The sequence continues at coordinate 10,077 of CAIPUP010000087.1, read as the reverse complement.
GACCACCGGCGCGACCAAGCTGTCGCAAGAGGTCTATGACCTGCACAACCTGATGATGTGGATCATCGTGGTGATTTTTGCGGCGGTTTTTGGCGTGATGTTCTGGTCGGTGTATGCCCATCGTAAGTCGGTTGGCCACAAGGCCGACCAGTTCCATGAAAACACCACGGTGGAAATTCTCTGGACGGTGGTGCCGGTGCTGATTCTGATGGTCATGGCCTGGCCCGCCACCAAGACCCTGCTGGCGGTGCGTGACACCAGCAGCCCGGAACTGACGATCAAGGCGACGGGCTACCAGTGGAAGTGGGGCTACGACTATCTCAAGGGCGAAGGTGAGGGCATCAGTTTCACCGCCCAGCTGACCACGCCGCGTGATCAGATCTACGGCATGGCCCCCAAGGGCGAGAACTACTTGCTCGAGACCGACAACCATGTCGTGGTACCGGTGGGCAAGAAGGTGCGCATACTGACGACTGCCGCGGATGTGATCCACGCATGGTATGTACCAGCCTTGGCGGTGAAGCAGGATGCGGTTCCCGGTTTCGTGCGTGATACCGCCTTCAAGGCCGAGCGCGAAGGCATTTACCGTGGTCAGTGCGCCGAACTGTGTGGCAAGGAACACGGATTCATGCCTATCGTGGTCGAGGTGGTGTCGCAGGAGAAGTACATCGCCTGGGTGAACGAGCAGAAAAAGAAAATGGCTGCAGCTGCCGAAGATCCGAACAAGAAGTGGGATTTGGCCGAGCTCAAGGCGCGCGGCGAAAAGGTCTACGCAGGCAATTGCGTTGCCTGTCATCAGGCGAACGGCAAGGGTATTCCCGGCAACTTTCCGGCGCTGGATGGCTCGAAGATCGTGAACGGGCCGATTGCCGCCCAGATCGACATCATTTTGAACGGCAAGCCGCCGACGGCCATGCAGGCTTTTGGCAAGCAGCTGTCGGACACCGATATCGCTGCCGTGATTGCCTACAGCCGCAACAGCTGGGGCAACAAGATGGGCGACATGGTGCAGCCGGCAGACATCAAGGCAGCGCGCAAGTAGTGCTGAGGCCCAGCGCCTTTGCAGCCCGGAAATAAATCAGAACCGTCTAGCATTGAACCGAAGTATCAGGAGACAAGCATGAGCGCAGTCATCGACAGCCACGGCACGTCGCACGGACACGACGATCACCACGACCACGGCGCCCCCGCAGGGCTGATGCGTTGGGTGACCACCACCAACCACAAAGACATCGGCTCGATGTACCTGTGGTTCAGCTTTGTCATGTTCCTGGTCGGCGGCGTCATGGCCCTGACCATTCGTGCCGAACTGTTCCAGCCGGGCCTGCAAATCGTGCGCCCGGAGTTCTTCAACACCATGACTACCTATCACGGTCTGATCATGGTGTTCGGCGCCATCATGCCGGCCTTCGTCGGCTTTGCTAACTATCTGATTCCGCTCATGATCGGTGCGCCCGATATGGCCTTCCCGCGCATGAACAACTGGAGCTTCTGGCTGTTGCCGCCAGCTGCCATCCTGTTGATCGGCTCGTTTTTTGCGCCTGGTGGTGCGGCTGGTGTGGGCTGGACCATGTACGCCCCGCTGACCTCGCAGATGGGCCCGGGCATGGACCTGACCATCTTCGCGGTGCACATCCTGGGTATGAGCTCGATCATGGGCTCGATCAACATCGTCACCACCATTCTCAATATGCGCTGCCCCGGCATGACGCTGATGAAAATGCCGATGTTCGTCTGGACCTGGTTAATTACTGCCTATCTGCTGATTGCAACCATGCCAGTGTTGGCCGGTGCGGTCACCATGACCCTGACCGATCGTCATTTCGGCACTTCTTTCTTTAACGCTGCTGGCGGTGGCGATCCGGTGCTCTACCAGCACATTTTCTGGTTCTTCGGGCACCCCGAGGTGTACATCATCGCGATCCCGGCCTTCGGTGTGGTGTCGCAGGTCATTCCGGCCTTCTCGCGCAAGCCGCTGTTTGGTTATGCCTCGATGGTCTATGCCACCTCGTCCATCGCGATTCTGTCGTTCATCGTCTGGGCGCACCACATGTACACCGTGGGCATGCCGGTCGCGGGCCAGCTCTACTACATGTACGCCACCATGCTGATCGCAGTGCCTACCGGCGTGAAGGTTTTCAACTGGGTGGCCACGATGTGGAAGGGCTCACTGAGTTTCGAGACCCCGATGCTGTTCGCCCTGGGCTTCCTGTTCCTGTTTACCCTGGGGGGGTTCACCGGCTTGGTGCTGTCGATGACCCCGGTCGATGTGCAGCTGCATGACACCTACTATGTAGTGGCGCATTTCCACTATGTCATGGTGGCTGGCGCACTGTTCTCGGCCTTTGCTGGCGTGTACTACTGGCTGCCGAAGTGGACTGGCCGTATGTACGACGAGACCCTGGGCAAGTGGCACTTCTGGTTGTCGATCATCTTCTTCAACGTCACCTTCTTTGTGCAGCACTTCCTGGGCTTGGCCGGCATGCCGCGCCGCATTCCCGACTACCACACACAGTTCACTGAATTCAATGTCATCTCGAGTATCGGGGCGTTCGGATTTGGTCTGTCGCAGCTACTGTTCCTCTACATCGTGCTGAAGGCGTTGCGCAGTGGCGAGAAGGCTGCCGACAAGCAGTGGGACGGTGCAGATACGCTGGAGTGGACGCATCTGCCGACGCCGATGCCGTATCACACCTTCGAGAATCCGCCGACCATCAAGTAATACAACGCACTGGGCCGCATGCTTTCCATGGAAGATAACGCTAACGTCACCGCCGAGCAGGGACACAAGCCGAACAACCTGCGAACCGGGCTGTTGCTCGGCGCCCTGGCTCTGTCCGTGTTTTTCGGTTTCATGGCCAAGTACTACTCTTCCTGAGACTCTGATAACCATGACCAGCCTGCCGGCCGACGATCGCCTGTTGAGTAGTGCCAACCGCACCGTGCTGCGCAAGCTCGCGGTGATGGCTGTGGTGATGTTTGGTTTCGGATTTGCGCTGGTCCCGTTTTACGAAAAAATCTGTCAGGTGGCTGGTATTCGTAATGTGTTTCAGCCTGATCGTTTGGTGAACGAGAACACCCAGGTCGACCTGACGCGCAAGGTGTCAATCGAGTTCGATTCCAATACGCAGCGTCTGGCCTGGAGTTTCAAGCCGCTGGAAAATCACCTTGAAGTGCATCCCGGTGAGTTGACGCAGGTGGTGTACGAGATACGTAACAACCTCAATCGGCGCGTGATCGGCCAGGCGGTACCCAGCTACGGGCCGAGCAATGCCGCTGAGCACTTCAAAAAGCTGGAGTGCTTTTGCTTTCAGCAGCAGACCTTCGAGGCGGGTGAGACCCGTCGCATGCCAGTCACGTTTCTGATTGATCCGGCGCTGCCGGCCTCGGTCAATACCATCACGCTCTCGTACACATTTTTTGAAGTGGCCGGCACACAGGCGACAGTCGCAGCAGGCAAGGGGAGCTGATTGGCGGCCGGGCCATCCGTACTGACCATCGCCAAGACCGTGTTCTGGTCGTTTTTCGGCGTTAGACGTCGGGTGCAACATGAAGAAGAGACGGTCAATATCAAGCCGCTGCACGTGATCGTAGCGGGCATTATCGGAGCGGCATTGTTTGTAATCAGCCTGTTGGTGCTGGTGCGATTCATCACCAGTGCCGCGGCGCAGTGACTGTGTAACGAGCCGTTCGGTTCGGGATCAGCAGCACAACTTGTCAGGAGAGGCAGCATGAGCAGCACGACACCTACGCACAACTATTATTTGCCTGAGCCGTCGCACTACCCGGTGGTTGGTTCGGTGGCATTGCTCTTGATGCTGGGCGGTATGGCGCTCTGGTTCAACGGTCTTGCCTTTGGTCAGTGGTCCACGCTGGCCGGTCTGGCTGTGCTGATCTACATGATGAAAATCTGGTTCGGCAAGGTCATCGAAGAGTCCGAGGGCGGGCTCTACACCAAGCGCGTCGATGTGTCGTTCCGCTGGTCGATGGGCTGGTTCATTTTTTCCGAAGTGATGTTTTTTGCTGCTTTCTTCGGCGCCCTTTTTTATGCCCGGCTCTATTCGGTGCCTGAACTCGGTGCCGTGGACCAAAAGTTACTTTGGCCGGAATTCAATTCAGCTTGGCCGACCGCCGGCCCGAACGCGATGGATGCCTTCACGCCGATGGGTGCCTGGGGCGTGCCTGCCATCAACACTCTGCTGTTGTTGACCTCGGGCGTGACGCTAACTGTTGCCCATTTCGGCATGCTCGAGAACAACCGCGGCAAGCTCAACCTTTGGTTGGGCTTGACCATCGCGCTGGGCGTGATTTTCCTTGGCTTTCAGGCGTATGAATACAGTCACGCCTATTCGGAGCTGAACCTCAAGCTCACCAGTGGCATCTACGGCACAACCTTTTATCTGCTGACAGGCTTTCATGGCTTCCATGTCACCGTTGGCACCATCATGCTGATCGTGGTGTGGGTGCGGTGTCTCAAGGGCCACTTCACCGCCGATCATCATTTCGCTTTCGAGGGCGTGGCCTGGTACTGGCACTTTGTTGATGTGGTGTGGCTGTTTCTTTTCATCTTCGTTTACTGGTTCTGAGCCAGCAAAGAGAGCAAAGTTTCCAAGCAGCGCCGCATTCGTGCGGCGCTGTGCTTTTCAGCGTTGTGAGGGAATCAGTCCGAAGTAATAGCCGGCCATCAACAGCACGAAGGCCGTCACCGATAGTCCAACCCGGATAGCCAGTGCACGCGCCATGCGTTTGTCGGGCGCGCCGCTGGTATGGCGCTGTCCGACCATGTAGTACAGCGCCGAGCCCAGGCTGGCGATGATGGCAATGAAAAAAATGATCAATACGATGCGCATGGATAAAGTGCTTGATGCCGCTGGTTGGAAGGTGCCGCTCGGTGCGGGCGGCTTGAACTGCGTGCGTAGAGCGGTGAAAGTGGCGCGCGTTCGATTCGCCAGTCTACCGCAGTCATCCATGTTGCTCTGGATGGCCAGGCTTTCCTTGGCAATGTGCGCAAAATGAATCTTGGTCGCCATTATCGCTTTCGTCCGCGATTGGCTCTTACCTTGCTGGCCATGCTTGGTATCGCGTTATTTTTCTCCCTGGGACAGTGGCAGAGCGGCCGTGCGCAACAAAAGCTGGCGCTGCAGGCACTACATGATCAGGCGTTGGCTGGGCCGGCGCTGCAACTGTCTGGCAGCGTGTTGAGTGTCAGCGATCTGCTCGATCGTCCTTTGCAGGTTCAAGGAAGATTTCTTCCGCAGCAGCTGCTGTTGCATGACAACCGTGTGCATCAAGGCAAGCCTGGCTATCACGTGCTGATGCCATTGCTGATCGAACCCCAAAGCGTTGATTCGACCAAGACGCTGCGTGACGAGCCGGTGGCGATCCTGGTCAATCGCGGCTGGATTGCAGCATCGAATCGACGTGAACAGTTGCCCGAAATTCTGACGCCGGAAGGGCCGGTGCAGGTGCGAGGTATCGCCTTGTTGCCCAAGCCCCATTACGCCCTGGCCACTGATGACACGCCGGGCCCAGTACGCCAGGGCATCGAGATCGCACGCGTGGCAAGCCAGGCTGTGCTGCGTTTGCAGCCGGTGCTATTGCAACAGCAGGGCAAGGCTATGTCCCTGCAGGGCAGCGCAGCGCCAACCGAGACGGCGTTCGAGGATGGCCTTGCACGCGACTGGCCGCGTGACGATGCCCGGGTGGATACCCATCGTGCCTATGCGTTGCAGTGGTACGTCATGGCTTTGCTGACCTTGTTGGCCTGGCTGGGACTCAATCTGCAACGAACGCCCGACAGCTCGATCACAACCAGGCGGACCGCGCCATGAGCACAACCCAGCCCGTTCGCGCACGCTCCAATTTCACACTCTGGCTGGTGCTGGCAGTGTGTCTGGCGCCGTTTGTCGGATCGCTGGCGCTGTATCACTTTGCGCCGCCCGCACAGCGCATGAATTACGGTGAGTTGATCGATGTCGTGCCGCTGATGGATGAGGCCGGCATGCCGGGCGAATTGCAACTGCTCGACGGCAAGCGCATTACGCTGGGCTCGTTGCGCGGCAAATGGCTGATGCTGCAGCGTGCCGGCGGCGCTTGTTCGGGCCTGTGCGGCGAAAACCTCTGGAAGCTGCGTCAGGTGCGCCTGACGCAGGGCGACAATCAGGAGCGCATACAGCGCGTGTGGCTGGTCGAGGACGATGCCCTCCCGCCCGATGCCCTGCTGCGCGAGCATGAAGGCCTGCTGGTGGTGATGGCCTCCCGCAGCGAGGCAGGGCGCCGGCTGTTGCGCCATATGTCGGGCGCGGGCGATGATTCGGCCTCGCTCTGGCTGGCTGACCCGCTGGGCAACTTGATGCTGCGCTGGCCGCCGCTGGCCGACCCCAGTGCCATGAAAAAAGATCTCAGGCGACTGCTACGAACCTCGCGCATCGGCTGAATGCTGCTACAGTTTTCTAAAATAGTCAATTAAATCAAAGACTTACAATAATTTTTCGGACTGCTCCTGCCATGCTCAGCCTCGCTCAACCGGCCTCCCTGCTTGCCACGCTGCGCCAGTTTCATGCCCTGACCAAGCCACGCGTGGTGGCGCTGATCGTGTTCTGTGCTGTCATCGGCATGTTCCTCGCCACCCCGGGCATGGTGCCGCTGCCCTTGCTGCTGGCAGCGACGCTGGGTATCTGGATGGTGGCTGGTGCCGCCGCCGCCATGAACTGTCTGGTGGAGCAAAAGATTGATGCCCGCATGGCCCGCACCAAGGGGCGGCCGCTGCCCAGTGGCTTGCTCAACCCCGGGCAGACCCTGGGCTTTGCCATATTGATTGGTGGTGTCGGACTGTGGCTGCTGCATCAACAGGTGAACCCGCTCACCATGTGGCTCACCCTGGCCACCTTCGTTGGCTATGCAGTGATCTACACCGTAATCCTCAAGCCGCTGACGCCGCAGAACATCGTCATCGGTGGATTGTCCGGCGCCATGCCGCCGCTGCTGGGCTGGACTGCGGTGACCGGCGAGGTGGCGCCCGAGGCGCTGCTGTTGGTGTTGATCATCTTTGCCTGGACGCCGCCGCACTTCTGGGCGCTAGCGATGTATCGCGTTGAGGACTATGCCAAGTCGGGTCTGCCGATGCTGCCGGTCACGCATGGCAACCGCTATACGCGGCTACAGGTGTTGCTCTACACCATCATCCTGTTTGCCTGCACCCTGCTGCCTTACGTTTATGGCATGAGCGGATTGATCTATCTGGTGTCGGCGGTCGCCCTGGGTTTGCAGTTTCTGATCTATGCGGTGCGCTTGTATCGCGATTACAGCGATGCACTGGCGCGACGTACCTTTGTCTTTTCCATTGTTTATCTGTCGCTGCTGTTTGCGGCACTGCTGGTGGATCATTACTGGCGTTACTGAGTTGGCGGCACGGAATGGCGGCACTGAATGGTGGCACTGAGCTGGCGCTACCGAGCTTGCAGTACTCAGGGTGCAGCAATGAAAAAAGCCACGGCATGCCGTGGCTTTTTTCCTGTCGTGAACGCAATCAGTCGTGTGTTGCGGCCAGGCTCTGGCGCATCTTGGCCATGGCCTTGACTTCGATCTGCCGGATACGCTCGGCCGACACGCCGAACTCGGCAGCCAGTTCATGCAGGGTCGAGGTGTCTTTCTCGCGCAGCCAGCGTGCCTCGATGATGCGACGACTGCGTGCATCGAGCTTATCCAGCGCCGCTTCCAGGCCCTCGGTATCCAGACGATGGGTCTGGCCGGCTTCCAGCACATCGGACGGTCCGGCACCGGGATCGGCCAGATAGGCGATGGGGGAGTAGTGATCCTCGTCATCGTCGCCATGCGACTCCAGTGCCATTTCCTGGCCCGACAGGCGCATCTCCATCTCGCGTACTTCTTCCGGCTTGACCCGTAGCGTGTCGGCCATCGCGCCGATCTCACCCAGGGTGAGCGGGTCCAGCCCCGGCTTCATGCTGCGCAGGTTGAAAAACAGCTTGCGCTGCGCCTTGGTGGTGGCGATTTTCACCAGCCGCCAGTTGCGCAGGATGTACTCGTGGATTTCGGCCTTGATCCAGTGAATGGCGAACGACACCAGGCGCACGCCGCGTTCTGGATCGAAGCGTTTCACCGCCTTCATGAGGCCGACATTACCCTCCTGGATCAGGTCGGCATGTGGCAGTCCGTAGCCCAGATAGCCACGCGCGATGCTCACGACTACGCGAAGATGCGAGACCACCAGTTGCTGCGCTGCGGCGAGATCATCCTCGTCGCGCAGCTTGCGTGACAGGCGGGATTCCTCTTCGGGGGTGAGGATAGGAAAACGGTTGACCGTGCGGACATAACTCTCGATATTGCCCAGCGCGGACGGAACCGGAAGACTGTAAGCGATCGTCATGGTTAGATCTCCTGAGAGAAGCTTGAAGTTTAGCACTCTATGCGTTGGAGTGCTAACAGGAGATTTAGTTCCGCGCTTGTGACGCCCCAGGCCGTGCAGCGCGTAAGTGGGTGCTAACCGATGCGAAGGCGCCCAGCCAGCCCAACAGGCTGGCCAGCGCCAAAACTGCCATGGCGTCGCCACCGCCCAAGCCGGGTAGCGCGAAGCTGGAATCGTAGAGCCTGGCCAGTGCCGTAATCTCGGTTTCGATCAGCCAGCTCAGGGCACTTACCAGTAGCACCGCCAGCAGTCCGCCGGCCAGCCCCGACAATGCGCCTTGCCACAGGAAGGGTCGCCGTACTGTGGCATCGGTGGCGCCGACCAGTTTGGAAATCTCGATCTCGGCGCGCTGGCTCAGAATCTGCAATCGGATGGTGTTGAAGGTTACTGCCACCACCCCCAGGCCCAGCAGCGTGCCCAACAACCACAGCGCGCTACGTCCCAGATGCAGCAGCGCATCCAGCCGACGGGTCCAGGCTGCATCGACCTGGGCATGCGCCACGCCAGGCATCGCGGCAGCCTGTTGCTGCACCCCATCGGCTAGCGCCGGGCTGGTGTCGGCCAGGCGCAGCACAAAGGCATCCGGTAGTGGATTGCTCTTGAGTGCGGCGATCACTGAAGCCATGCCGGGTTGCTCGCGCAATTGCGCCAGTGCCGCGTCACGAGAGACAAACCGTACTGCCGCCACACCCGGAATCGCTGCCAGCTTGCTGCCGAGGCTCTGGCTTTGTGCGCTAGCGCTGTCCTGGCGCAGGAACACGCTGACTTCGGCCTCGCTGTCCAGATTGCCCAGCGCCTGCTGCAAGCCGGAGACAAACAGCCACAGCACCAGTGGCAGACAGAGCGCGATACCGATGGCCAGCAGATTCGCCAGGGTCTGCAGCGGTGCTGCACGCAAGCGCTTGCTGCTCAGTCGCAGGCTGTAGACCTGATGTCGCAACCAGGCCTGCATCAGGCACGACTTCTGTCAGAGGAAGGCAGCAAGCGACCGTGCTGCAGCGTGAGGCGTCGTGCCATATGACGCGCCATCAGGCCCTGCATCAATTGTTGATCATGCGTGGCTACCAGCACCGTGGTGCCATGCTGATGAAAGTCCAGCAGCAGCGCCATGATGTCCTGGGCTGCATGCGCATCCAGCCCGACGGTGGGCTCGTCGGCCAGTAGCAACACCGGATGATTGACTACCGCCCGCGCCATGCAAAGTCGCTGGCGCTCTCCCCCCGAGAGGCTGCGTGGTGCGGCATCGGCGCGATCGCCCAGACCGACCCGTTGCAGCGCGGTGTGTGCCCGGCGCAGTGCATCGCCATGGGCGTGTCCAGTGACTTGCAGCGGCAGCATGACGTTATCCAGCGCGCAACGGTCCTCCAGCAGCTTCTGATCCTGGAACACCAGTCCGAGCTTGCGTCGTAAAAAAGGAATGGTTGCAGCCGGCATCTGCCCCAGATCCTGACCGGCTACACGCAGGCTGCCTTCGCTCGGTCGCTCCATCGCGGCAATGAGTCGCAACACGGTGGATTTGCCAGCGCCGGAGTGACCAGTGAGAAACACTAACTCACCAGCACCGATCGAGAACGACACATCCTCCAAGGCAAAGACGTCGCCGCCGTTGCTGGGGTAATGCTTGCTGATGTGCTGCAGCTGTATCAGGCTGG
>CAIPUP010000086.1 GCA_903868285.1 uncultured beta proteobacterium | reverse complement strand
CGAATCGATCATCAGTACGTGGAGTCGACAGACCCGGTGGCAATTCCAGCGGTGGCAGTGACTTGTTACTGGCACTCTTGTATTCAATCGTCTTGCTATCCAGCAATCCGGAGCTGCAAGCGCTCAGCAAACAAAGCGCCGGTAAAGCAACACCGATCAATGCAGCACGGCCGAACAGGTCTTTCACAGACTGCTTCATGCGGACTTTCCGTCCACCACGCGTAGCGCGGGGATCGTCAGATCGGCTTCGCGCATGGCCTCGCGTACCGTTTCATAAAATTGCGGTGAGAGTGGTGTCATCGGCAGACGCAGGCCGTTACCAATCAAACCCAGTTGTGCCACCGCCCATTTCACCGGGATCGGATTGGCTTCGACAAACAGCTTCTGATGCAAAGGCAGCAGCTTTTCGTTCAGGCGCCGCGCCGTCACCACATCACCCGCCAACGCCGCCCTGCACATCTCGCGCATCAGCCGCGGGGCAACGTTCGAAGTCACCGAAATTACGCCCTTGCTACCCAGCAGCATCAAGGCCAGGCCGGTGGCATCGTCACCCGAGTAAATAGCAAAATCCTTGGGCGCACGCCGAACGAGGTCGGTACCACGTTCGATGTTGCCAGTGGCGTCCTTGATGCCAATGATGTTGGGAATCTGCGCCAGTCGCAAGGTCGTGTCATTGGCAAGATCGGCCACGGTGCGGCCTGGAACGTTGTAGACAATCTGCGGAATATCGACCCGCTCGGCAATAGCACGGAAATGTTGATACAAGCCTTCCTGCGTCGGCTTGTTGTAATAAGGCACGACGGATAATGAGGCGCTAGCCCCCGCCTTCTTGGCCGATTCGGAGAGTTCGATGGCCTCGGGCGTGGAATTCGCGCCGGTGCCGGCGATGATGGGAATGCGGCCAGCGGCGTGCTCGACCGCCAGACGAATCAGCGCCTTGTGTTCGTCGAAGTTGACGGTGGGTGACTCGCCGGTGGTTCCCACCACCACGATGCCATCCGTACCTTCGCGGATATGCCAATCGATCAGGGACTTGAAGCGCACCAGATCAAGCTGGCCGTCGTCCTGCATGGGTGTCACGATCGCTACGATGCTGCCGGTCACCATGGGTGCCAGACCTCCTTCGTGGAATGAGGGCGCATTTTAGCCCAAGGGCCGTGCGGACGTATCCAGTATTGCGCCATCGCCGCTAGCGCCTCCAACACGTCGGGCGCACAGCCGTTGCAACATGGCCGGCCGGGGCAAGCTGACTTCACCTTGCTCGAACGCCACCGTCGACAGACCGGGGAAGGCAGTTAAAAGTTCATCCGGCCGTAACAGAAAATCCGGGTTGCTCGGGCGACCAAACAGGGCGTTACCCAGCATGAAGGTTTCATAGATCAGCAAACCACCAGGTGCCAGCGCCGCCGCGATCTGCGCATACAGCGGCCGGTGCAGATAGTTGGTGACGATCACTGCATCGAATTCAGTAATCACTCCAGCGCCTGTAAACGGCCATGACCCTGCCTCGATATCCGCCTGCACCGTGGCAATGCCAGCCACCCCTTGCAAACTTTGTAGCGCCACCGCATCGCGATCCAGCGCAGTCACTTGCAGTCCAAGACTGGCGGCCAACCTTGCATGTCGCCCCTGACCACAGGCCAAATCCAGTACCCGACCACCGGGGCGCACCCGCGGTAGCCAACGCAAAACCCAGGCCGAGGCCGGCTCACTGCCGTGTGCCATTGCAGACGTTGCCATGCCACTCATGCCTGGCGCCGAAACACCAAAGTTCGGTTATTGGCCGGCATGGCATGGTCAGCCTCCAGCACAAAGCCGTTTGCGACCGCCGTCTCCATCACTGACTCGATATCGCGCACACCGCTGGCGGGATCGCGCTGGCGCAAGCTGCGATCAAAACGCTGATTACTGTCTGAGGTGTGCCGACCGGCATAGCGAAACGGGCCATAAACAATGAACGGTGCGGCCAATGGCAACCATCGTCCCAGACCGGCAAACAACGCCGCCACCGCGGTCCAGCTCATGATGTGCAGGGTATTGGCGCTATAGGCAGCATCCGCCTGGTATCGCATGACGGCGGTCGGCCAAGGCTGTTGCATCACATCCAACAACAATGGCGGCGGTAGGTTGGGTAAGTTGGGATGCGCCAGATAAGTCGCAAGATCCGACAACAAGGGCAACGACGACAGTCCGGCATCGCTAGCCTGCCAGCACAAGTGCGGCAGTTGCTGCGCAAAGTGGCGGGCGTGCTGTCCGGTACCGGCGCCGATCTCGATCACCCGTTGTCGATCCCGCAATAGGGGTTTGATCAGCGCCAGAATGGGATCTCGGTTGCGTTCACAAGCCTCCGACAGCGGGTAAGACAAGCGGGCGTCAGTCGTACTGCGCACGGCAACCTCATCAACACGCGGATGGTGTTGCATCACAGGCAAAGCTGAAGATTAGCGATCTCCAGCAACATATCCGGACCGAGATAGGCCATGAAGGTGAGCCCCAGCACGGCAAGGATTAGCCCGAGCAGCAGAACACGCAGCGCCAGCATCGCAGCGCGGCCATGTACCAGGGCATCAAATCGGGAACGCAGGCTGAACATCCGACAAGTATGCACCCTGTACCGCCATTTAACTGTCATCGCAGTGCAGTGCAGCACCGCCCCGGATCAAGCCGATACTTCGCTGCGGTTACAATTAAACAAGGAGCGCGCCACTTTGGCGCATCAGGAGGAGAAATCAACATGCAGAACCTAGCCTTGCAGGCCCGTGCCAGCGCCAACGGCATGCGACTCGTCACGATCACGTTTGGCCTGGCGCTTCCCTTGCTCATGGCCCTGGGCCTGGCACCCGCACTAGCGCAAAACTGGCCCACCAAGCCGGTACGCATCATCAATCCCTATGCCGCAGGCGGCCCCACCGAACTGGTGGCGCGCGAACTGGCCAATGCCCTGAGCGTCGACCTCGGACAACAGTTCATCGTCGAGAGCCGACCGGGTGGCGGCACCATCATCGGCGCGGAAATTGTCGCCAAGGCCAACCCGGATGGCTATACCTTGCTGGCGACCACGCTGGCATCGGTCATCGTGCAACCGGCAATCAATCCCAAACTGCCCTACAACGCCGAGAAGGACCTGATCCCGGTGGGTCTGTATTCCACCATCCCCAACCTGATCGCGGTACATCCGTCAGTGCCGGTAAAAACTGTGCGCGAACTGATTGATTACGCCAAAAAAGAAGGCGGCAAACTCAATTACGGCTCGGCCGGCCCCGGCACCGGCCCGCATCTGGCGGGTGAACTGTTCAAGCGCATGGCCGGCGTGGACATGACCCATGTCGGCTACAAGGGCGCCGCCCCGGCAGTGCTGGACATTGTTGCCGGACAAATCCAGGTCTCGTTTCTGAACATCACGCCGCAAGTGCCGCATGTCAAAGCCGGCAAGCTGCGTGCACTGGCGGTCACTGGCGCCCATCGTTCAGCCCTGCTACCAGATGTGCCCACGGTCAATGAACTGGCGCTGCCCGGTTACGTCACTGAATCCTGGAACGGCATCATGACCACCGGCGGCACGCCGCGCCCAGTGATCGACACCCTGTCGCGCGCCATGCTGCGGGTCATGGCCACCGACAACATGAAGAACCGCATGATGACCCTCGGCGCCGATGTCACGCCGCTGGGGCCGGATGAGTTTGCCGCCTATGTCAAGGCCGATGACAAGCGACTCACGCCGATCATCAAGTCGCTGGACATGAAGAGCAACTGATCAAGGATCAATCAACGGTAAACTTCCGGGTGTCGCAGCACATCGCGCCCCGGTAGCTCAGTGGATAGAGCGGCCCCCTCCTAAGGGGCAGGTCGAAGGTTCGATTCCTTTCTGGGGCGCCAGCGCGACAACCTGACGGTACAATCGAACCGAACTGTTGCAGCACCGAACCAGGCAAGATCTCTCCAGTTATCGCCCCTAGCGGGCCAATTTACGGACTCCAGCATGGACGCAGCCGCCCCACGCGCCGCCGCAACACCGCAGCCCCCCATCCGCGAGCAAGCGCTGTCGAGCCGCGAAGCGCCGCGCGATCCAGGTGAGCGTCAGGCCGCCCAGGCGATGCGTTCGGCCACAACGCGCGCTAGCGACGCCAGCATGCCGGTAGAACAAAAGCGCATGCCCTCGCGCGACAACACCAAGGGCCGCTACGTCGATGTCTATGTTTGAACGGGCAGTCAT
>CAIPUP010000085.1 GCA_903868285.1 uncultured beta proteobacterium | reverse complement strand
GGCATGGCCGACTGGCTGCGACGCCATCTGCCCGGGGATATCCGCCTGCTGGCAAGTCCGGCGCTACGTACCCGCCAGACCCTGTCGGCGCTGGCCTTGCCCTTCGAACAGCATGCGGATTTCGGCCTGGACACCACTGCAACACGCTTTCTTGCCGCCACCGGCTGGCCGGACGGTGAAGGCAGTGTGCTTGTCGCCGGCCATCAACCGACACTGGGTCGGGTCGCCGCGCTGGCGCTGACCGGCCAAGAACAATCCTGGTCAGTCAAGAAAGGCTCGGTGTGGTGGCTCAGCCTGCGTGACCGCGAAGAGCCTGGGCATGTGCTGCTGCGTGCGGTGATGACACCGCAACTACTGGCGAAGGAGTAAGCCGAAGGCCTACGCCGGCGGACTACGCCCTGCCAACCCCTGCGCCAAAACCCAGATCCCCTGCGATTGCGCGGCCCGGGTAATGAAACTTGATAGGGCCATCGGGCTCGGCATGCATAAATTGGTGCACCACCGGGTCATGCGAGGCCAGCATCTCATCCGGCGTGCCCTCGCCCACCACCACACCATCGGCGATGACGTAGACATAGTCGGCCAGCTTGAGTGATTCGCTGACGTCGTAGGTGACCACGATGGAAGTCACGCCCAGCGCATCGTTCAGGCGCCGGATCAGATCGGCAATGACATTGAGCGAGATCGGATCGAGGCCGGCAAACGGCTCGTCATACATCGCCAGCGAAGGATCGAGCGCGATGGCGCGGGCCAATGCCACACGCCGCGCCATGCCGCCAGAGAGCTCACCGGTCATCAGGCGATGTGCGCCGCGCAGGCCGACCGCATGCAGCTTCATCAGCACCAGTTGGCGGATCATGCTCTCGGGCAGGTCGGTGTGTTCGCGCATCGGGAAGGCCAGGTTGTCGAACACCGACATGTCGCTGAACAGGCCACCCGCCTGGAACATCATGCCCATGCTGCGACGCATGCGATACAGCCCGGCATTGTCGAGCTCATGTACCACCTCACCGGCCACCTTGACACTGCCTGCGTCCGGTTGTTCCTGGCCACCGATCAGTCGCAGCAGACTGGTTTTGCCGCAACCACTGGCACCCAGGATCGCCACCAACTTGCCGCGCGGTATCTTCAGCGACAGGCCCTTGAGCACCGGCCGCTGGCCATAGGAAAAATGCAGATCGGCGATCTCGACCAGATAATCGGTGGCAGCGGCAGTGGTCATGAACGTGATTCGCTTTGGAAAATTTGAATTCGAGAATGAGAGCCCGCAAGTGCTGCCGATTCTACACTGCGCCCTCCCGCGGCCTCCCGCGCCCTCCTGACCTCAGGCGGCTGCGCTGGCGCAATACGGCGCTTTGTTACCATCTGCGCCAGACCTGCAAGTCCGCCAACATCAACAGAATTCACTGCATTCAACGGAGAAACGACATGTCCAACAACCAAGGCACAGCAAATGCTGACGCGAACCACCGCAACCAGCGCCTGGCCGGTCGTACCGCCATCGTCACCGGCGCCGGCTGGGGCATCGGCAAGGCTTTTGCCACGCGACTGGCCGAGGATGGCGCGAATATCGTCATCGTCGATATCAAGAACCAGGACAGCGCCGCAGCCGAGATAGCCGCCAGCACCGGGGCACGCACGCTGGCGCTTCGAGCGGATGTGTCCGTGCAAGCCGACACCGAGCGCATGGCAGCCGAAACACTGCAAGCCTTTGGCAGCATCGATGTGCTAGTGAACAACGCTGCCATGTTCTCCACCCTCACCATGCGCCCGTTCGAGGAGATCCCGGTCGAGGAATGGCGCCGTCTGATGGACATCAACATCATGGGCGTGGGCCTGTGCTGTCGCGCCGTGTCAGCCCAGATGCGCAAGCAACAGCGCGGCCGCATCATCAACCTGGCCTCCGGTGCGCCGCTCAAGGGCGTACCGCTGTTTCTGCACTACATCGCCAGCAAGGGCGCGGTGATCGCCATGACGCGCGGCCTGGCACGCGAGCTAGGCCGGGATGGCATCACCGTCAACGCCATCGCCCCCGGCTTCACCCTGTCCGAGGGCGTGTTGAGCACCAGTAACCATGTTGAGGTCGGGCGCGAGATGGCCATTCGCAGTCGCGCCATTCCACGCGACGAGACGCCGCAGGATGTGGTCGGCGCGGTGAGCTTCCTTGCCAGCGATGACGCCGCCTTCATGACCGGCCAGACCATGGTGGTCGACGGCGGC
>CAIPUP010000084.1 GCA_903868285.1 uncultured beta proteobacterium | reverse complement strand
GCGCCGCCCAGCGGCCCCACCATCACCGTGCGGCGCTTCACGTTCGCTGGCAACACGCTGCTGCCCAGTGCACAACTGCAAGCGCTGGTGGCGGATTTTCTCGACCGTCCGCTCAGCTTCGCCGAACTGCAACGGGCACCGGCGGCCATCGCCAACCAGTACCGCCAGGCCGGCTGGATCGTGCGCGCCTATCTGCCCGGCCAGCAAATCCTCGATGGCGTAGTCACCATCCAGGTGGTGGAGGCGGTGTTTGGCGGGGCGCAGATCGAAGGCCCGCCACCGGAGCGGGTCAGTCTGGCCACCGTGCTGCGCCCGATCGAAACGCAGCAGGTACCCGGTCAGCCGCTCAACGCCGAGGCGGTGGCGCGCGCCCTGCTGCTGGCCGATGACCTGCCGGGCGTATCGGTCAGCGGCGGCCTGCGTGAAGGCAAGGAAGAAGGCGAGACCGAACTGGCCATCCGCCTCACCGACGAGCCGCTCATCAGCGGCGATGTCAGCAGCGACAACGCCGGCGCACGCTCCACCGGCCGGCAGCGCCAGAGCGCCAACCTGATCCTGAACAGCCTGCTTGGGCTGGGCGACAGCATCGCCATGAACGCTATTCACAGCCAGGGCAGCGACTACCTGCGACTGTCGGCCAGCCTGCCGCTGGGCGGCGACGGCTGGCGCGTCGGTGTCAATACCTCGCACCTGGATTACCGCCTGATCAGCAGCGAGTTCAGCAGCCTGTATGCCAATGGCACCGCCGACAGCGTCGGACTGGAGGCCAGCTACCCAGTGATCCGGTCACACCTGCGCAACCTTTACCTCAACTTCAACCTCGATCGCCGGCACTTCGACAACCAGTCGGCCTATGCCATCACCAGTCGCTACAAGTCGACTGCGCTATCGGTGGGCTTGAGCGGCAACCTCTACGACAAGCTCGGCGGTGGCGGCGCCAACAGCGCCAGCTTGACGCTGACCGGCGGCACGCTCGACCTGGATGACTCGCCAACCCAGAGCAGCGATGCCAGCACCACCCAAACCGATGGCCTGTTCCACAAGCTGCGCTATAGCGTCAGCCGTACGCAGGTACTGGATGAAGTGCTGTCGCTGTCCATGGCCATCTCCGGCCAACTCGCCGACCGCAATCTGGATGCGTCGGAGAAGTTCTATCTCGGTGGGCCGTCCGGCGTTCGTGCCTATCCGGTGAATGAAGGCTCGGGCAGCTACGGCCAGCTGATCAACCTCGAGTTGCGCTACCGCCTGCCGCTGGGTTTCACGCTGAGCGTGTTTACCGATCATGGTCGGGTGCAGGTCAACCGCAACAACAGCTACAGCGGTGCCAGCAGCCTGAACAGCTACAGCATGAAGGGCCGCGGGGTAAGCCTGGCCTGGCAGCCCTGGCGCGAGAAAGGCTACGGCCCCTCGCTCAAGCTGACCTATGCCCGGCGCATCGGTGAGAACCCCAACCCCGCCAGCACCGGACTGGATCAGGACGGTTCGCTGTTGCGCGAGCGGCTGTGGCTGAGTGCGGAGCTGCCGATATGAGCCATGCAACGCATGGGCGCCATGGCAAGCAGCGCGTTTATCGCGTGCCGCGCAGGACCAAGCCGGAAGCGCGGCCAGCACTGCGGGCCGGACTACGCTCCCTGATTGCCGCAGCCTTTGCCGCGCCGTTATTCCCGGCGCTGGCCGGCCCGCCCGACCCGACGCAACTGCCCGTTGGTGGTCAGGTGGTGGCCGGTAGCGCCAGCATCAGCCAAAGCAATGCCAGCATGACCATCACCCAGAGCAGCAACCGCGCTGCCATCGACTGGCAAAGTTTCAATCTGGGCTCACAGGCGCAATTAACCTTTGTGCAACCCTCCACCAGCAGCGTCACGCTGAACCGGGTGCTGGACAACAACCCGAGCCAGATCTTCGGCCGCATCAGCGCCAATGGCCAGGTGTTTCTCAGCAATCCAAACGGGGTTTATTTCGCCCCCGGCGCGAGTGTCGATGTCGGTGGGCTGGTGGCCACCACGCACAGCATCAGCAATAGCAATTTCATGGCCGGGCGCGATACCTTCTCGCGCGACGGCGCCAGCGGCAGCATCGTCAATGAGGGGGAACTCAAGTCCGGGCTGGCCGGCCACATCGCCCTGCTGGCACCGACCGTTCGCAATCAGGGCGTAGTCATCGCGCGACAAGGGATGGTGGCTCTGGCGGCTGGTGAAACGTATGAACTGCAGTTCAGTAGCAGTAGTAGCAGCGGTAGCAGTCTGGCCAATATTCTGGTCAAGCCAGCCACCATCGCCGCACTGGTGGAAAACGGCCAGGCGGTGCAGGCACCCGGTGGACTGATCATCCTCTCGGCCCAGGCCGCCGACCGACTGCAAGGCGGCGTGGTGCGCAACAGCGGGCGGCTGGAGGCCACCGGGCTGGTCAGCGATGGCGGCACGATACGGCTGGTGGCCTCGGACCGCATTGTGCAAAGCGGCAGCATCGTCGCCAACGCCGCCAGCGACAGCAGAGGCAAGGGCGGCACCGTCACGGTGATTGCCGATCTGACTAACCCCAACAGCCAGACCGAGATTGCCGGCAGCATCAGCGCCCGCGCTGGCGACCTCGGCGGTGATGGCGGCTATGTCGATACCTCCGGCTCGCATATCCGCATTGCCGATGGCACACGCATCGACACCAGCGCGCCACGCGGCAACACCGGCAGCTGGCTGATCGACCCGAGTGACTTCATCATCAGTGCCGTCAACAGCGGCACCATCAGCAGCGGCTCGCCCAGTGGTGATATTTCCGGCGCCACACTGACCGCCGCACTGGCCAGCAGCAACGTCAGCATTCTGTCCAGCGCCGGCTCGACCAGCGCCGGCTCGGGCAACATCTATGTCAACGACAGCGTGTCCTGGAGTGCCAACACACTGACCATGACGGCGGCCAAGGACATCCAGGTCAATGCCGTCATGACCGCCAGCGGCACCTCGGTACTGGCGCTCAATCCTGGCACTGCCAACGGTGCCGATGCAGCCGTCACCTACGGCACGCTGAAAATGGGCCTGGGTTCGAGCGGCTTTCTCGGGCGCATCGACTTTGGCACCCGCAGCGGCACCGGCATGCTGAGCATCGGCGGCACCAGCTACACCGTGCTCAATAGCCTGGGCTCGGCCGGCAGCACCACCGGCACCGACTTGCAGGGCATGCAGGGCACCCCCTCGGGCAGCTATGCACTGGGCGCCAACATCACCGCCACCGACACCAACACCTGGAACATGACCAACGGCGTGGCAGCCGGCTTTACCCCGGTGGGAGATGCCACCACCGCCTTCACCGGCAACTTCGATGGCCTGGGCCACACCATCACCAACCTGACCATCAACTCGTCCAGTGATTACGTTGGACTGTTCGGCTCGGCTTCGCTGGCCACCATCCGTAACGTCGGCCTGGTGGGTGGCAGCGTCACCGGCAGCAACAGCCTGCATGTCGCACCGCTGGCCGGAAAAGTCTGGACCAATGCCGCGCGTCGCAGCAGTGAACTGACCGTGAGCAACACCTATGCCTCGGGCGTTACGGTCAGCGGCAGCGGTACTGGTCTGCTCACCACCGGCGGCCTGATCGGTCAGAGCAATGCCAATGTCTTCAACAGCTGGGCCACTGGCAGCGTCACCAACACCGAGACGGCCGTCGGATCGATGGGAACCGCAGGCGGCCTGGTCGGACAACTGCAGTACGCCACTGTCAGCAACAGCTGGGCCAGTGGCACTGTTACCGGCCCCAAGGATGTCGGCGGGCTCACCGGCGACAACTACGGCGTGATCAGCAACAGCTACGCCACCGGCGCGGTCGTTGGCACTGGCACCTGGGACGGCGATGCCTCGACCCAGCCCAACAAGGCCGGCGGGCTGGTGGGCTATAACGGCATTGTGGATGCCGGTACCAGTATTGGTGTCATTACCAACAGCTATGCCACTGGCACGGTCAGCGCCAGCGACGCCGCCCGCAGCTACATGGGCGGACTGGTCGGACAGATGGTGTCGGGTGCCGCCACCGGCAATTTTTACAGCAGCACCAACAACCCCACGCTCACCAGCGGCTATGGCTATGTGCGCACGGCCGATGTCACTGACTACCAGGGCACCGCGCTCAGCAACACCAATCTCGCCACCAAGGCCAACTTCACCAGTGCCACCGCAGCCAATGGCAACGTGAATCCGAGCTGGACCTTCAGCAACACCGCCTGGCGCTTTGACAGCAGCGGCAGTACCAATAGCGGCTACCCCTACCTGGGTGATGCGGTCAGTGCCATCACGATCAGTCTGGCCGACACCAGCCGCTACTACGGCAACAGCAACCCGACCCTGCCCACTCCCTCCACCAGCGGCACCTGGGGCACTGGCGACAGTCTGGCCAGCGTTGCCTGGGGCTCGACCGCCACCACCACGCTGGCCGCTGGCACCTACAGCTACAGCACCAGCAATCTGCTGGCACCCAGTGTCACCATCGCCAGCGGCAACAGCCTGACCGACTATGTGTTCAGCTACAGCAGCAATGGCCTGACGGTCAACCCACGGCCGATCAGCCTGTCGGGTTCGCGCACCTACGATGCCGGTACCAGCTTCGCTGCCGCTGCCTTTGGCACCAGCGGCACACTCACCACCGGCGTAGGGACCGAGACCCTGGTGCTCACCGGTACCGGCTCGGTACCCAGCTCGCATGTGGCCGCCGGTTCGCAGACAGTGACCGTCGGCACGCTTGCCCTCACCAGCGGTACCGGCACCGCCAGCAACTACACCCTCACCGGTGGCACCCACAGCGGCACCGTCACCACCAAGGCACTCAGCCTGTCGGGCTCGCGCGCCTACGATGGCAGCACCGCCTTTGCCGCCGCGGCCTTTGGCACTTCGGGAACCGTCAGCACTGGCATCGGCACCGAAACTGTCGTGCTGAGCGGCAGCGGTTCGGTACCCGATGCCAATGTCGCCAGCGGATCGCAGACGGTTACCGTCGGTACGCTGGCGCTGGGCAACGGCACCGGCACCGCCACCGACTACACCCTCACCGGTGGCACCCACAGCGGCACCGTCACCACCAAGGCCATCAGCCTGTCGGGCTCGCGCGCCTATGACGCCAGCACCAGCTTTGCTGCCGCTGCCTTTGGTACCAATGGCACGCTCACCACCGGCATCGGCACAGAAACCCTGGTACTCACCGGTACCGGCTCAGTACCGAGCTCGCATGTGGCAGCCGGTGCCCAGACAGTGACCGTCGGCACGCTTGCCCTCACCAGCGGCACCGGTACCGCCAACAACTACACCCTCACCGGCGGCACGCACAGCGGCACAGTAACCACCAAGGCACTCAGCCTGTCGGGTTCGCGCGCTTATGACGGCAGCACCGACTTTGCCGCAGCGGCCTTTGGCACCGCTGGCACCCTGACCACCGGCATCGGCACCGAAACTGTCGTGTTGAGCGGTACTGGCTCAGTCACCAGCGCCAACGTTGCAGCAGGGTCGCAGACAGTCATCGCCGGCACCCTGGCGTTATCGAATGGCACCGGCACTGCCACCGACTACACCCTGACCGGTGGCACCCACAGCGGCACCATCACCACCAAGGCCATCAGCCTGAGGGGATCGCGCAGCTATGACGGCAGCACCGCCTTTTCTGCCAGCGCATTTGGCAATAACGGCACGCTCAGTACCGGCATCGGTACTGAAACCCTGTTGCTGAGCGGCAGCGGCTCGGTGCCCGATGCCAACGTCGCCGCAGGGTCGCAAACGGTGATCGCCGGAACGCTGGCCATCGCCAGCGGCACGGGCAGCGCCAGCAACTACACCCTCACTGGCGGCGTCCACAGCGGCACAGTCACTACCGCCGCACTGAGCGTCACCGCGGACAATCAGAGTCGCGCCTATGGCGCCGCCAACCCGAGCTTCACCTACACCATCACTGGCTATGTCAATGGCGAAACCTATGCCACAGCCGGCGTCACCGGCAGCGCCAGCGCCAGCACCACCGCCACCAGCACCAGTGCGGCCGGCAGCTATCCCATCACAACCAGCACCGGTACCCTGGCCGCGAGCAATTACAGTTTCAGTGCGACGAATGGCGTGCTCACGGTGACTGGCACCAGCATCTCGGACAGCGCGCTTCCACGACTGACCGACAGCAGCAACAACCTGCCCCTGGCAGAGCTATGCATCACACCCGCCAACCGGACCAATGTCGGACTGCCCGGCGCACCAGGCCAAGGCTTCATGCTGAGGACGGCCAGCGCGGGGAACGCAGACAGCGCAAACCCGGATAGCACGAACCCCGGCAGCCACAACAGCCACTTGCCACAGGGCCGAATGTTTTTCTCGCGCAAGCCCGCCACCTGCGTGGTACCGAAAGTACAGCCGGAGCCGGAACAGTCTGGCCAGGGGTGATAATCACGGGCTGCACCGCCCCAACGCCCCCGAGCGCCAGCCGGCGCTCTATTTTCTCGACTGTTCTCGACTGCCCGCACTTGCTGCCTGCCCTGTTCCCACCGCATTCCCTGACTCCGTTCTACGGCGCCGCGCTGGCCTGGAACATCTGTCTGGGCATGAGCTATCTGCTGATCCCGCTGTATGCCCAATCGGTCGGCATGTCGGGGGTGTCCATCGGCGTGCTGGTGGCCTTGCCGGTGGTGGTGCAAATGGCTTTCGCACTCATCGGCGGCGCGCTCACCGACCGCCTGGGCGGCACACGCATCTCGAACGTGTCGTTTGCCGCCATGATCGCCAGCACCCTGGTGTTCGTGTTCTCGGACAGCTTCGCCGGGCTGCTGGCCGGACAGATCCTGATCACCATCTCGCGTGCCGCCTACTGGCCGGCCTCCTGGGCCCTGGCCAGCCAGTTCGCCGGTGATCGCTCTCGCGCCATGGGCCGGCTGAACGCGCTGACCAGCGCCGGCAGCATCACCGGCTCGGCTGCGGCCGGGCTGCTGATCGAGTTGCTGGGCTTTCGCAACGGCTTCTGGGTCATGGCGCTGATTGCCACACTGGCGCTGGCACTCGGTCTGGCATTGCGCTATCGCGCGCCGCAAAGCAGCCAGGCCCAACCCGCCGTGCTAACCACCTTTGCCGTCCTGCTGCGCAAACCGCCGATGTGGTACGCCCTGGCCTGCGCCTATGCCGCCGGCATTTCCTTCACCCTGGTGGCCTCGTTCTATCCACTGCTGTTCGTGGCCCAGGGCTTCTCGCCTAATGTCGCCGGCTGGCTGGTGGCGATGCGCGGCCTGGGCTCGATCACCGCCGGCATGGTGCTGGCGCGGGTGGTGCAGTCCTCGGCCAATCTGCGGGTGCCGGTCATTTCAGCGCTGGTGATTGCCACCTCGGTCGGCCTGGTGGCGGCCACCAGCAATGCCTGGGTGATCACGTTTTTCCTGTTCAGTGTCGGCCTGGCCTCGGGCGTGATGACGGTGTTCTTCCAGATGCTGGTGACCTCGATCTCGCGCCCGGAACAGCGCGGCGTGGCCATGTCACTGGCCGGACTGGGCTTTAGCTTTTCGCACCTCACCACGCCTGTGATCGTCGGCTGGCTGGCCGATGTCTACAGCATCCAGGTGGCCTTCATGGTGTTCGGTGCGATAGGCCTGGTGTGGACGGCCGGCCTGCCGCTGCTGCATCGGCGGGCGCATTTGCATCGCGCATAGGACATAGGGCATAGCGCATCGCTGGGGCAAGGCGGTGCGCAGTTAAACTGCCCGACGCACTTGGACAACACACGCACCCGAACAACACACGCAGTCAACGACCTGAGAAAACCTTCCCATCATGAAACTCGGCGTACTCGATCAATCCCCGGTGATCTCCGGCCACAGCCCGGCGCAAGCGCTGCAACAGACGGTGCAACTGGCGCGTGCCGCCGAAGACCTGGGCTTTCATCGCTACTGGCTGGCCGAGCACCATGCCATCGCCGCGCTGGCCGATCCCTGCCCGGAGATCCTCGCCACGCGCGTGGCCTCGGCCACCTCGCGTATCCGCGTCGGTACCGGTGGCGTGCTGCTGCCCTATTACAGCCCGCTCAAGGTGGCAGAAGTGTTTCGCATGCTGGAGGCCTTGTTCCCCGGACGCATCGACCTGGGCATCGGGCGCGCACCGGGTGGCGACCGGCGCACCGCGGCCGCCATGTCCGACGGCCCCTCGGGGCGCGGCTATGGCGGCGCTGATCGCTTTCCCGAGCAGGTGATGGATCTGGTTGGCTATCTCGACAACAGCCTGCCGGCCGAACATCCGTTTGCCGGCGTGCGCGCCCAGCCGGCGGCTGCCCGCGGCGAAGGCGCACCGCAGGTGTGGCTGCTCGGTTCGTCCGACTATTCGGCCTTGCTGGCGGCCGAGCTCGGGCTGCGCTTTGGCTTTGCCCATTTCATCAGTGCCCAGGGCGGTGCTGGCGTGACGCGCGCCTATCGCGAACGCTTTCGCCCCTCGGCGCGCGAGCCTCAAGCGGCGGCGCTGGCCTGTGTGTTTGTGATCTGCGCTGACAGCAATGCCGAGGCCGAACGCCTGGCCGCCACCATCGATCTGCGACGACTGCACATGGCCTATGGCAACGACAACGTGGTGCCCAGCACCGAGGAGGCACTGTCACATCGCTACTCGGCCGAGGAACGTGCCTATGTCGAGCAGCAGCGGGCGCGGCTGATCCATGGCGATGCGGCCCGCGTCAAGGACCGCTTGCAGCAACTGTCCGAGGAGTTCGGCGCTGACGAGTTGCTGGCCATCACCATCACCGGCGACTACGCCAGCCGCCTGCGCTCATATCAGCTGTTGGCCGAAGAGCTACTCTAGCGATTAAAAAAATACAATAAAATCAAATACTTACATAAAAAAAGCAAAACAAAAACAACAACAGGGCCGCACATGGGCAAAGCGCCAAAGACCACCGCCGTACAGAAATACCTCGACGATCTGCAACCGGGCGAGCGCTATGCCGCGCCGCCGATGACGCTTACGCCAGCGCACTTCCAGCAGTTCTCGGCTCTGAGCGGTGACGATCACCCGATCCACAGCGACGATGACTACGCCCGTCGCTGCGGCATGCCGGGCGCCGTGGCGCATGGCCTGCATCTGCTGGCCACCGGTGCCACCGGCGCCACCGCCTTGTCGGATCACATCCATGACTCAACCCTGGCCATGCTCGGCACCACCGCACGCTTTCTACGTCCGGCGGTGAGCGGCGATGTACTGCATCGGGAAGTCGAGGTGCTGGCAACCGAGCCCAAGGGCACACAGCGCGGCGTGCTGCGTCTGACGCTGCGTATCCACAACCAGCGTGGCGAACTTCTGCTCGAAGGCGAGCACCAGTTGCTGCTGCGCCGGCGCGGCGCGGCAGCACTGGACAGCACAGCTGCGGCTGCGCCTGCGGTGGTAGAGACCAGCGTTGCCGACGGTATTGCGGTGATCCGCTTCAACAATCCGCCGATGAACACTCTGGCGCACACCTTGCGCAGTGGTGTGCTGGGCGCGCTGCAACGCGCCATCGCCGATGCGACGGTAAAGGCCATCGTGCTGATCGGTGGCGGGCGGGCGTTTTGCTCCGGCGCCGAGATCCGCGAATTCAACACCCCCAAGACCGCCATCTCGCCCAACTCGCGCGAACTGATCGCCGCAGTGGAGGCCTCGCCCAAACCGGTGATCGCGGCGCTGCACGGCGTAGCCATGGGCGGTGGACTGGAATTGGCCATGGGCTGTCACTGGCGCGTCGCGTCACCCGGCACCCAGCTGGCCCTGCCCGAGGTCAAACTCGGCATCCTGCCCGGTGCCGGTGGCACGCAACGTCTGCCGCGTGCGCTGGGGGTGGAACGCGCACTGCCGCTGATCATGCGCGGCGATGTGGTGAAGTCCGAGCAGGTCAGCGGCACGCTGCTGGTGGACGCGCTGATCGAGGGCGATCTGTTGCAGGGTGCGCTGGCCTTCACGCACCAGTTGTTGCAGGACAAAGCCCCCGCGCTGTGGCTGCGTCGGCTGCGTGATCAGCCAGCCAGCCAGGCGAGCGCAGCGGATGACCAGGCGCTGTTCGCCGCAGCCCGCGAGCTGGCCGCCACCACCCTGCACGGCTATCCGGCACCGGCAAAAATCGTCGATGCGGTGCAGGCATCGGTGCAACTGCCGTTCGAAGACGGTCTGAAGTTCGAGCGACAGTGCTTCGAGGAACTGGTGTTGACCAGCGAATCACGCGCACTGCGGCATGCGTTCTTCGGCGAACGCACCGTGGCACGCGTGCCTGATCTGCCGGCCGATGCGCCGGCCGATGCGCGAACTGAGACCGCCTTGACCGCCATCGAGCATGTGGCCGTGATCGGCAGCGGCGCGCTGGCGCAAAGCATTGCCGCGCAGCTCAGGCATGCCGGATTAACGGTGCTGCATATCGATGCGCCAGCGCAATCCAAAGCGACAGCGCAATCATTGCCCGCAGCGATAGGCCAGGCCGATCTGCGCCAGATCGATCTGGCCATCGAAGCCCTGCCACCATCGAGCGATGGCCCCAACCACAACACGGCGCAGGCACTGGCCGCGCGCTGCGCCTTGCTGTCGGCGCTGGATGCCCGACTGCCGGCGCAGGCGCTGATCGCCAGTCACAGCACCTGGCTCGATCTGGCTGCGCTGGCCGCGGTAACGCAACGACCGCAACAGGTACTTGGGCTGAACATGGTCTCGCCACTGTGGATTGCCAAGGACGCCGGCCGCATGCGACTGCTGGAGGTGGTACGCACCGGCAGCACCGATGTCAGCGCGCTGCTGCGCGTGCTGCAACTGGCCAAGCGGCTGCGCAAGCTGACGGTGGTGGAGCGGATTAGTGACGATGCCAGCGGTGACGAGGCCAGCGGTGACGAGGCCAGCGGTGGCCAGGCCGGCGGTGGCCAGGCCGGCGCAGCCGTGGCCGCCATCGGTGCCAGCATGCTGCGGCGCTATCTGCAGGCCGGTCAGGACTTGCTGGCGGGCGGTGCCAGTGCCACACAGATCGATGCCGCGCTGCAGGCCTGGGGCATGCGTGTGGGACCGTTCGGGCTGCAGCAGCAGGCGGGCGAACAGCTGCCTGCCAGCCTGCGCCCCGCGCCTGACGCAGCCAAGGCAAACACCGCCAAGATTCCCAACGCCCCAGACGATGCCGCGATCGTGCGCTACTGTCTCGAAGCCCTGATCGACGAAGGAAAGCGCTTGCTGCAGACTGGCGTGGCACTGCGTGAGGTGGACATCGACATGGTCTGCCTGCATGGCTATGGCTTTGCCCCCTATCGCGGCGGGCCAATGTTTCAGGCCACGGAAGCGGGCCTGCAAGCAGGCTTGGGCTAAAAAAAATCAAATAAATCAATAACTTACATAACTCTGGGCATCACACCATGATCGATCAGGCCGAACTCAAACGCTGGAACGAACGGTTTCAAAACGACTTCTACTGGTTTGGCACCGCGCCCTCGGCCTTTTTGCCGGAGCAGCGTCATCGCCTGCCGGCCAGTGGCACGGCGCTATGTATCGCCGATGGCGAAGGACGCAACAGCGTCTGGCTGGCCGAGCAGGGATTGGATGTCACCGCCTTCGACTTCTCGCCGCTGGCCGTGGACAAGGCAAAAAAACTGGCGGCCGAGCGCAAGGTGAATGTCGACTACCGCCAGGGCGACATCAATGCCTGGGACTGGGACGAGCGTCAATACGATGTGGTGGCAGCGATCTTCTTTCAGTTCGTGGCACCGGCCGAGCGCGCGCGCATCTTTGCCGGCCTCAATCGCGCCCTCAAGCCCGGCGGCATCCTGCTGCTGCAGGGCTACAACACCGATCAGCTCAAGTACGGCACCGGCGGCCCGAAACAGATCGAATATCTCTACACCGAAAGTCTGCTGCGCGAATCCTTCCCGGCGCTGGAGTTCCTGCACCTGGCCTCGCATGAAAAGGAAGTGTCCGAGGGCAAGGGTCATCAGGGCATGTCGGCACTGCTCGATCTGGTGGCGCGCCGGCCTGCGGCAGCCACCACTGCGGCAACTGCCAAGCAGCCATGACCGATCGCAACGCCGAAGTCGCCGCCATGCAACCGATCCCATTCGCGGTCGACATTCCCTTTGTGCAACATCTGGGCATCGAGCTGCTGGAGCAAAGCCCGCAGCGCGCCCTGATTCGTCTGGCGCGCAAAGCCGAGCACAGCAACAGCTGGGGCAGCGCGCATGGTGGCGTGGTCATGACCATGCTCGATCTGGTGATGGCCTGCGCGGTGCGCGGCCATCATGGTGTGGCCGGTGCCAGCGTACTCACCGTCGATATGAGTGTGGGTTTCATGCAACCGGGACTGGGTGAGATCCTGGCCGAAGGTCGGGTGCTCAGTGCCGGACGCTCCACCACCTTCTGCGAAGCGGAAACCCGCGACCCCCAGGGCAAGCTGCTGGCCAAGGCCATGGGCACCTTCAAGATGCTGGAAAAACGTCAATGAAAGCCTTGCTGTGCCGCGAATACGGCCCGCCACAATCGCTGCGCCTGGAAGACCTGCCCTCACCACAGGCCGGTGAAGGCCAGGTGGTGGTGTCGGTGCGTGCCGCCGGCGTGAACTTTCCCGACAGCCTGATCATCCAGGGCAAATACCAGTACAAGCCGGCGCTGCCCTTCGCACCCGGCGCCGAGCTGGCCGGCATCGTGCAATCGGTCGGTCCGGGCGTCACCCGTTTCAAGCCGGGCGATGCGGTGGCGGCCATCACCACCTTTGGCGCGTTTGCCAGCGAGATCGCGGTCGCACTGGAGGACTTGCTGCTGCTGCCGCCAGGCATCGATTTCAACCACGCCGCCGCCTTTGGCATGACCTATGGCACGGCCTTTCATGCACTCAAGGATCGCGCCAAATTACGTGCTGGCGAAACGCTGCTGGTGCTGGGTGCGGCCGGTGGCGTGGGATTGGCAGCGGTCGAGCTGGGCAAGCACATGGGCGCGCGGGTGATCGCAGCCGCCGCTGGCAAAACCCGGCTGGCGGCCTGTCAGCGCTATGGCGCCGATGCGGTGATCGACTACAGCAACATGGACAGCACAGCGTTTCGCGCCGCATTGAAGCTGGCCATGAAGCAATCCATGACACCGGCAGCCAGGGCCGCCGGCAGCGAAGAACCCACCGGCCCGGATGTGATCTTTGATCCACTCGGCGGCACATGGACTGAAGCGGCATTTCGCTCCATCGCCTGGCGTGGCCGGCTGCTGGTGGTGGGCTTTGCCGCGGGCGAAATTCCGCGTCTGCCGCTCAACCTGGCGCTGCTCAAGGGCGCCTCGGTGCAAGGTGTGTTCTGGGGCGAATTCCGGCGCCGCGAAGCGCGCCTGCACAACGCCAACATGAAACAGCTGGCACTGTGGATCAGTCAGGGTGAGCTCAAGCCGCTGGTGTCAGCCACCTATCCGCTGGCGCGCGGTGCGGATGCGCTGGACGATCTGCTGGCACGCAAGATCATCGGCAAGGCGGTGTTGACGCTGTAGTTCGCGCCAACCCGCGCGCCCGTCACCACACCCGCCACCAGGGCTTGCTCTCGGCCGGCTGGCCCTTGGTATCACCTTTGGCCTCACCCTTGGTCTCACCCTTGGTCTCACCTTTGCTGTCGCCCTTGGCAGGCGCCGCCTTGGCGGGCTCGGCCTTGGCGGGCTGCGCCTTGACCGGCTCGGTCTTCGCGCCCGGCTGGTAGCGCACGCAAGCGGCATAGGTGGTGACGCTGCCCTCCTCCAGACTGGCCTGATCGCCATTCAGGTTCAGTGCAGTGCGGCCGTTGGTGAACCGGGTTGCGCCTGCAGCGGGCGCCTCCAGCCGGAACTCGCGTTCGATCAGCATCACCCACACCGCGCGACCCTCGTCCATGCTGCGAATAAAGAAACTCTTGCCAGCATTGCAGCGATAGGCGGTTGCACCCTGCGGGATCACCAATCGCTCTTCGGGTTCGGTGCGCCACATTTCTTTCACCGTGCCGCACGCAACCAGCGTCGTCGCCAGCAGCAGCGCTGCTGCCGTGCCAACTGCGGCGCGAGCGCCGCGATGCGCAATCTGATGGTGCAAAGTGCGTGACAAGGACGCAATCCGGGGATGAATACGCTGCATGGTGAACTCTCCTGATGAATGCATTGCAACGGTAACAGCCGATGATACCGGAGCGAACAGCGGAACCTGGCAGGTAAAATCTCGGTCCACCCCGGCCAACTCAGGATGCAACAGATGAACAACGACAGCGCAACGATTCTTTACTGGTGGGAAGACATGACCCCAGGGCGCTGCTTCGAGGCCGGACCGCGTAGCGTGAGCGAAGCGGAAATCGTGCGCTTTGCGCGCGACTACGACCCGCAGTACTACCACACCGATCCGGTGGCAGCGAAAGACTCGCCCTTTGGCGGCCTGATCTCCTCAGGCTGGATGAGCTGCGGCATTGCCATGCGCATGATGTGCGACAGCTATCTGATGCGCAGTTCCTGCATCGGATCACCAGGACTGGATGGCCTGCGCTGGCTCAAGCCGGTTCGTGCCGGCGATGCACTGCGTATGCGCTCCACGGTGCTGGAGCAGACGGCGTCGAGCAAGGTACCCACGCGCGGCACGGTGCTCTTTTTGCTGGAACTGATCAATCAGGACGACGCCGTGGTGATGACCATGGAAGGTCGGCAGTTGTTCACGCGTCGGCAGGCGGCCTGATTCCTTCAAAGAACCGGTAAAGCACTGGCAACACCACCAGCGTCAGCAAGGTGGAGGTGATCAAACCACCGATCACCACGATCGCCAAGGGCTTTTGTACCTCGGAGCCCGGACCCGTCTCGAACAAAAAGGGAATCAGTCCCAGCATGGCGACCGTCGCGGTCATCATCACCGGACGAAAGCGCAGCAAGGTGCCCTGCAGCACCGCCTGATCCAGCGCCATGCCGTCGCTGCGCAATTTGCGTATGCAACTCACCAGCACCACACCATTGAGAACGGCGACCCCCCACAGCGCAATGAAACCAACCGAGGCTGGTACTGACAGATACTGCCCCGTCACAGCCAGCGCGACCACGCCACCGATCGATGCAAAGGGCAAAACCAGAATGATCAGGCTGGCAAAGCGTAACGAACGAAACAACAGGAACAGCAGGAAATAGATCGCACCCACCGTCAAGGGCACGATGAAGGTCAGGTGACCCAGCGCACGCTCCATGTTCTGGAACTGCCCGCCCCATTCAAGGTAATAACCCTCGGGCAGCACAACCTGCGATTGCACAGCCAGACGCAGTTCATCGACAAAACTGCCAAGGTCGCGGCCGGCCACATTCACCCCGACCACGATCCGGCGTCGCGCCTGTTCGCGACTGATCTGCGCCGGCCCATCAATCACGCTGATGCTGGCCAGGCTATCCAGCCGTACCCGAGCGCCATTCGGTGCAGTAAGGGTGATCTGGCGTATGTCGGCCACACTGTCGCGCAGATGTTCGGGCAGGCGAACCACGGCCTGGAAGCGACGCTCGCCCTCGAACACGCGGGTCGCAACCTTGCCACCGATCGCAGTCTCGATCAGATCATTGACCTGCGACACATTCAAACCCTGGCGTGCGATGGCCTGTCGGTCAATATCGATGTTCAGATACTGCTGGCCGGTCACTCGCTCAACCCGCAGATCACGCAAGCCACGAATACCCGATGCCACCGCAGCGATTTCCTGCGCCTTGCTTCGCAGCGTCTCCATGTCATCGCCGAACAACTTGACAGCGACATCGGAGCGCACACCGGTGACCATCTCATCCACCCGGTCGGAAATCGGTTGGGTCATCATCAGCTGCACGCCCGGCATGCTGCGCAGGCTGTCCTGAATCGCCGCCGCAATGGTGTCCTGGGTCCAGCCCGCTGGCCACTGATCACGCGGCTTGAGCGTGACGATAGGGTCGGACTCGTTCTGGCCAGCAGGATCGGCCGGACTCTCCCCGCGACCCAAACGAGACACTGCCCGCTGTACGCCAGGCACTTGCATTACCCGGCGCATCGCCTCCATTTCCATACTTATCGACTCATCCAACGCAATATTGGGCACCCGATCCATCGAGGGAGAAATACTGCCTTCCTTCATCTCGGGGATGAACGAGGTACCCAAAAAAGGCAGCAGCCCCAGCGCCATGACAAAGCCCAACAGCGTCGCCAGCACGGTGCGTCGCGGATGCGCCATCGCTGTTTGCAGCAGACCAAGAAACGGCCGTCGCATGGTTCTTATCAGCCAGGTGTCGTGCTCGCCACCCCCACGCAAAAGAAAGGAAGCCAGTGCCGGGGTCAGCGTCAGCGACAGCAGCAGTGATATACCGAGAGCAACCGCAATGGTGTAGGACAGCGGTGCGAACATCTTTCCCTCCATGCCCTGCAGCGTCATCAGCGGCAGAAACACCAGGATGATCACGCCCACACCGAACACCACCGGCGTGGCAACCTCATTCACCGCCTGCGCAATGACGGTGCTGCGCGTCTGACCCGGTTGTTGACCCGCTTGCTGACCCGCTTGCTGACCCAATCTCGCAAAGGCATTTTCTGTCACCACCACCGAACCATCCACCATCAGCCCGATGGCAATCGCCAGACCGCCCAGGGACATCAGGTTGGCCGAGATTCCATAGCGGTTCATGATCAAAAAAGTGGCCAGTGGCGTCAGCACCAGTGTCGCCACCACGATCAGGCTGGAGCGCACGTCGCCCAGAAACAGGAACAACACCAGCACCACGAACAGCACGCCCTCGAGCAATACCTTCACCACCGTCCAAAGCGCCGCATCTACCAGTTGGCTGCGGTCGTAATACGGCACGATCTTGAGTCCGCCGGGCAGCATGCCACGCTGATTGATCTCATCCACACGCTGCTTGATCCGCGTCACAACTTCCTTGGCATTGCCGGCGCGCAGCATCATCACCACACCGCCCACCGCCTCGGTGTAACCCTCCTTGATCATGGCGCCATGCCGAACGTCCTCACCCAGCTTGACGGTGGCGACATCACGCACATAGACCGGTGTCCCGCCGACCTCCTTCAGCACGATGTTGCGAATATCGTCCAGGTCCCGCAGCAAGCCCACCCCGCGCACCAGATACTGCTCGGCACGTTGCGGCAACACACCGCCACCGGAGTTGGCGTTGTTCTCTGCCAGCGCGGTATGCACGTCATGGATCGACACCCGGAAGTGCCGCATGCGATCAGGGTCCACCAGCACCTGGTACTCGC
This sequence comes from uncultured beta proteobacterium, assembly GCA_903868285.1. Lineage (GTDB taxonomy): Bacteria > Pseudomonadota > Gammaproteobacteria > Burkholderiales > SG8-39 > CAIPUP01. The sequence goes on along the minus strand of CAIPUP010000084.1, from coordinate 7,566 downwards.
GCACATAGCCGCCAGTGGAGTTGATCTCGGCAATTCCCGCCACCGAACGCAGCAGCGGCCTGACCACCCAGTCCTGCACCATGCGCCGCTCGGTCAACTCCTCCTTACCTAGCTGCCACCTGCCATCCTCGGGATGTTCCAGGGTGTACTGATAGACCTCGCCCAGGGCGGTCGAAACCGGGCCCAATACCGGCGTCACGCCCGCAGGCAGGCTGCCCGACACTTCCATCATTCTTTCCATCAGTAGCTGCCGGGCAAAGTAGATGTTGGTGCTGTCCGTGAATACCAGCGTGATCAAGGACAGCCCGGGCTTGTTGAGCGATCGCATTTCGGTCAAGCCGGGCAGCCCGGTCATGGCGATTTCCAGCGGCACCGTCACAAAACGCTCCACCTCCTCGGGTGAGCGCCCAGCCGCCTCGGTGGCAATCTGCACCTGTACATTGGTGACATCAGGAAATGCATCCACCGACAATCGGCGCGCACCATTGATGCCGAAGGCCAGCAACAACAGCGCCAGCACCACAACGATCAGACGCTGGGAAAGCGCCCAGCGCACCAGGGCATCAACCATTACCAGCCTCGGTCTTGATGCTGCCACCACCCTGCGTTGCACGTTGCCGGCGCTCGTTATTGAGATGGAACGCGCCCTCGGAAACTACCTGTTCGCCATCGAGCAAGCCTCCCAGGACCACCCGCCGCCCATCGCTCTCGTCGCCCAGACTGACCAAACGCAAGCGATAGCGTGAAGGCGCGATCTGCACAAAAACATGGTCGCGATTCCCCTCCCGCACCACTGCCGCAGCGGGTATCACCTGCATCCGTTGCGGATCACTGCGTATCAGCACGGTAGCCAGCATGGCTGGCTTGAGATCCATATCCGGGTTGGCGACGTCCATGCGGGCACGCACGGTGCGGGTTTCCGGATCGACCGTAACCCCGACAAAACTCAACCGCCCCTTGATACGCCGCCCGGGCAAAGCCACGACATCGGCCTCGACCATCTCGCCTGCACGCACCTTTCCGGCTCGTTGCTCGGGAATATCAGCCACCACCCAGAGTGTCGACAAATCCGCCACCAGGTAGATGCTGTCAGCAGGCTGCACCACCTGCCCCTGCGTGACCTTGCGCTCGATCACGGTGCCCTGAATGCTCGATACCACCTGCGAAATGGAGTTCACGGTTCGGGTACGTGCCAGCGCGTCGATCGCCTCGACTGACATCCCCAGCACACGCAGTTGATCACGCGCCGCCGAAACTTCGGCCTGCGCCTGCTGCGATTCGGCCTGACGCCGCTGCAGCTCCGCACCGCCAATGACGTCCGCATCGAGCAGTTGTTCCGCCCGCAATGCCGCGCGCTCCGCCAGCTGTCGTTGCGACAGCGCCTTGAGGTACGCAAGCTGCGTCCCGGCCAGCTCGGTGGAATTGATGGTTGCCAGCACACTGCCGCGGCGAACCGGCTGCCCCACCGCCGCACCGAGCTCGACAATACGACCTGTCACCGAAGCGCCTACCCGAGCGAAACGTGTTTCATCCACTTCGATACGTCCGGGTACACGCAGGGTCTCGCGCACCTCGGCCCAGACTACTGGCTCAAGACGCAGCATCGCCTGCATGGAGTCATCGACACTGACCTCCAGCGGGTCCTGCAGCGCTGCCTGGGGTGATACCGGCGTCACTTTGCCTTCACCACATCCGGTCAGCACAAAACCGGTCAGCAGTAGTAGCAAGACCTTAAGGGGAAGGCACGGCGTTCTTGCCTTCGAAAGCCCGTTCATGGGACAAGCTCCTTCATATCGGCGGCACGCAAGCGATCGATCTCGACCATGGCTGCCTGTTGTTCGTAACGTGCCTCCAGAAAATCCAGGCGCAAGCGGCGAAGAACACGCTGCGCATCGAGCACTTCGATGAAACCACGCTCACCAAAGCGATAGGCTGCCTCAGCCACGCGCACTGCCGCTTCGGCCTGTCGCAACGCGCCTCCGTCAAAGGCGGCAACCTGTTCGCTGGCGACGCGATAACGGTTCAGGGCGTACTCCAATGCAGTGACTAACTCCAGCTGACGCTGCTCGAAAATGGCATTTGCCTGCGCGACCATCGCCTGTGCCTCAGCAATTTGTCCCTGGCGCTGATTCCATAGCGGCAGCGGCCAGGCCATGCCGAGTCGCAATTGCCGCATCTCGGGGTCCTGATCGATCGTGGCGCGTAGCGATGGCAAGGGAGCGCGCAGGGCACGCTCCTGCTCCAGCCTGGCCTGCGCACGGCTCACTCCTGCACGGGCCTGCAGTAATTGCGGGTGTCGACTCAGCATCTGGTTTCGCAACTGCAGCGGCTCGGGCAGTGCCCCCAGGACAGGAAAGCTGCCGACAACCTCGATCGGCTCGGGCTGCGGAACACCGATCAGCAACCGAAGGGTGACCAGTGCCTGGGTCAGGCGCAAGCGTGCCGAATTGCTGGCCATGGCTGCACCGGCCACTTCAGCATCGATGCGGGACAATTCCAATCGGGGCGCCTCACCGGTACTGACCAGCACTTCGATGCGCCGGCGCACCTGCTCCAGCAAAGACTGGGTATCCAGCTGCAGTTCGAACTCGGCCTTGCGCCGAATCAAATCGAAATAGCTCAGCTTGACTTCAGTGCGCAGCGCCAGTCGCGCATCCTCCCGCCCCAGCTGCTCACCCAGAACGCCAGCTTGGGCAGCATTGGCACGCGCAGTGCGTACGCTCGAGGACTCCAGGGGCTGCAGCACGCCAACACTGCCAGCATTACCGGAAACGCCACCCGGCACGCGCGAGCGATGCGGCCCCAGCAATAGCTCAGCCTCGGGATTGGGATACTGCGCTGCACTGATGCCGACTGCCCGCGCTGCCTCAAGTTGCGCTTCGGCCAGTCGCAGCCTGGGACTGCCACGCTCAGCCAATGCCAATGCCTGCTCCAATGTCAGCAATCTTGGCGCTGCCTGCGACAAAACAACCGGGGGCAATGCCGCAGCGAAGGCAAACACCAGCATGACTGCAACAGTCTTGCCTGTTCGGGCTAGCCGAAATTTGGTTTGCAGAAACAGCGATGGCAAAGCGAACATCACACATCATCTCCAACTTGGCACCATGGCCAAAATGATTGTGAAGGTCTCGCTTGCAGCATGCAACTTGCCCGGCGGACCGAGATGCACCCTATCTGACAGGCTTGGCTGCAAATAGCGTTACAGCATGCATCCGTATTGACGATCCGCCAGCGGGGGAAGAATCCCCTTTAGCTACTCCCCTTCGGAACGCTATGGTAGATCGGATTCAACCCGGATAGTTCAATCGCGTGCCCGAATCGACAAAGAATTCGCCGAATCACCATAGCCCGCCAGCCCCATCAGCAGTCGCGCCAAACCATAGCCAATCCAGATCGGCACCCGCCGCCACCAAGGCTGGTGAACCCAGCGCGAGCGCAGCACCACCTGCGCACCACTCTCCAGCGCCTGCATTAACGATGCGCGCAATTGCTGACCGAAGTCTGCGTCGTACACCACGACATTGGCTTCGCGCGCCAGGGCCAAACTGAAGGGGTCGATATTGGACGAGCCCACCGTGCTCCAGCAACTGTCGATCACCGCCACCTTGGCATGCAAAAAGCTGCGCTGGTACTCATAGATGCGCACACCAGCCTGCAGTAGCGGCCCGTAGAGCGCACGCGAGGCGTAGTGCAACAACACATATTCGATGCGCCCTTGCAGCAACAGCGTCACCCGCACCCCGCGCGTCGCAGCATCGGTCAGCGCACGCCGAAAGCGCCAGCCCGGCAGGAAGTAGGCATTGGCGATGATGATCTCATCCTGCGCCGATTCAATCGCCTGCAAATAGGCCTGCTCGATATCGCGCCGATGACGCAGGTTGTCACGCACCAGAAATGCAGCGCGATACGGCCCGCAGGCCTGAGGCAGTTTCGGTGACTCGGGTACAGCGCGTTCTTCGCGCCAGCGCTGCTGCAGGCGGGCCCAGGCCACCAGCCGCCATAGCCGCTCGGCCGCAGCATGCATCTGTGACACCAGCGGCCCCTCGATCTGTACCGCATAGTCAAAGCGTGGCGGCGTTTGATGCGGTGTATCCATGTCATCGATGATATTGATACCACCGACAAAACCGATGCGTGCATCAATCACCACCAGCTTGCGATGCATGCGGCGCAGGCGATGGCGCTTCAAGCGCAAGGAAATATCCGGTCGAAACACCAGCAGGCGCACGCCAGCCTGTTTCAGTTGCGTGCGCAATCGGGCCGGCATGTCGTGGGCACCATAGCCATCGATGATGAGTTGCACCCGCACCCCGCGCTGCGCTGCGCGTACCAGGGCATCGGTCACCTGAACACCGGTGCTGTCACCGGCTTAGATATAAGTTTCCAGATGAATTTCAATGCTGGCCTGATCAATAGCCCGCAACAGCGCCGGAAAATATTCCACACCTGAACACAGCAGATGCACCCGGTTACCCGGCGTCCATTGGCAATTCCACTGCAGCGCACTGCTATCGGCCGACATGGATTGCCTTGCCATCAGCCAAGCCGCAGCTGCGCCGACAGCGCAGCATGGTCCGAGATACGCGACCACGGGTGGCCGTGATGCACCTCGGCCGCCTGCACCTCGAAGCCACGCAGATAAATACGGTCCAGACGCAGCATCGGAAACAGCGCCGGAAAGCTGCGTGCCGGACGCCCGCCCTTGATATCGCGAAAGGCTTCGCGCAAGCCCAGTTCATGTTGAAGACGATGACCGGCGCGATTGCGCCAGTCATTGAAATCACCAGCCAGTATCAGCGGCGCATCCGGGGGCACTTCGCTGCGTATGCGTTCGATCACGGCACCGATCTGCATCTGGCGCGAACGTTCACCCAGCGCCAGATGCACGCAAAAACAATGCAGTGCCTGCGCTGCACCGGGCAGTGCGATGGCACAGTGCAACAAGCCGCGGCTCTCGAAGCGGTGTCCGGACACATCCTGGTTCTGCGCACTCACGATCGGATAGCGCGACAGCAGCGCATTGCCATGATCACCATGGTCGTACACCGCATTGCGACCATAGGCGAACTCGGGCCAAACTTGGTCGGCTAGAAATTCATACTGCGGCTCGTCCGGCCAATCACCGAAGCGCGCCGCATGCCTGGTGTTGCTGCCATGCACTTCCTGCAGAAACACGATGTCGGCATCGATCAGTCGCAGATGACTGCGCAGCTCATGCACCACCATACGTCGATTGAATTGCGAAAAACCCTTGTGGACGTTGTAGGTGGCGATGCGCAGGGTCATGGCAACGATCAGAGATCGGTTCTGGACAGCATATCCGGCAGCATCAGTATGGCTTCGCGATTGGTCGCGGAGATGGTGCGCTCGGCCGCCTCGCGCCAGGGCAACCATTCATAGCGCAGATGTTCAGCCGGTGCGAGTGTCACCGGCATCGGCGTCGGCACGGTCAGGCCGAACCAGTGTTCGCGGTTGTGCGTGACATCCGGCGCATAGCGGCTGCGGTGGCGCGGAAAAATCTCGAACTGACGTTCGATCTGCCAATCACGCAGCTGGTGAAGCGTGGTGTCAATGCCGGTTTCTTCGCCCACTTCACGCCGGGCCGTCTCCGGCAGCGGCTCATCCAGCGCATCCAGGCTGCCGGTGACCGATTGCCAGAAACCCGGCCAGAGCGCGCGCTCCATCATCAGCACCTCCAGCGCCGGGGTGTGTATGACCACCAGTACCGAGCGCGGAATCTTGTAGGACATGTGAAACGGCCGTACGCCGCAACAGGCGGCGAACCTAGCCCGCGGCCATGGCCGGGTAACCGGACTGCCAGCCCTCCGGGCCGCCGATCAGGGTCCAGAACGGACGACCCTGGCCGCGCCAGTATTCCGCCACGTCCTGCATCAGGCTCATCGCATCCTCAAACTCATGCCGGTGACCAGCACCAAAATGCTTGCTGCGCTCGAGCACCACCACAAAGCCCTTCTGCGTGGCGGCATCGCCGATCCAGGCCAGATCCTTGAGGCAATCGAACAACGCATCCCAGTTGGCACCAAAGCCCTCGGGAAAGGCCATGGACTGCTGCAAATGCCGCAGGAAGTCGCCCTTGTCATGCGCATGACCAATGTCGATACGAAAGCAGGCAAGACCAGCCGCATCGGCCGCCTGCGCCACTTCACGCGGCTCGCAAGTGAGCTGGAATACCCCGGCACGCGCGGCATCGCTTAACAAAGTCTGCAAGGCATCCATCTTCACTCCTTGATGCGTCGAAAGGTGTTGTAGTGATCGTCGGTGTACCAATACTCGCCCGAGGTCTTCGGGTCATTGCCAGCACCAGCACCGGCGACGATGCGGCGCGCACCACGATCCTTGGCGCCCGGCGTCTTGACGGTGTATTCGCGGTAGTAGTTGCGCGGCTGGGACGGCAGACGATGCTCGCGGTTGCCAAACATCGAATCGTCCTGCTTGTACGGAAACGGTCCGCCACGCTTGATCAGCGCCAGGGTTTCATGCGCCTCATGCGGCAGCGCTGCAACGGCAATCTCGCCCGGCGCAGCCTGCACCGGCAGCACCCAGCCGGCACACAGCAACAGGCACAGCGCGAGTTGGCGCAAGCAAGCACTCATGATGCCGCCTTGGCCAGGTCGACATTGCGCAAGCGAATGTGCAGCTCGCGCAACTGCTTTTCATCCACCGGCGAGGGCGCATCGGTCAGCAGACACTGCGCACGCTGGGTCTTGGGGAAGGCAATCACATCGCGTATCGATTCCGAGCCGGTCATCATGGTTACCAGGCGATCCAGGCCGAAGGCCAGGCCACCGTGCGGCGGCGCGCCGTATTGCAAGGCATCGAGCAGGAAGCCGAACTTCAGGCGCGCTTCCTCGGCATCAATGGCCAGGGCGCGGAACACCTTGGACTGCACATCCTCGCGATGGATACGTACCGAGCCGCCACCCATCTCCCAGCCGTTGAGCACCATGTCATAGGCCTTGGCCACCGCCTTGCCCGGATCGGTCGCGAGGTAATCCTCATGACCGTCCTTGGGTGCGGTGAACGGGTGATGCATGGCATTCCAGCGACCAGCCTCATCGTCGTATTCGAACATCGGGAAATCGACCACCCACAGCGGCGTCCAGTCACCCTCGGCCAGCGCATGTTTCTTGCCGAAATCGTCATGACCGATTTTCTGGCGCAAGGCGCCCAGGGCATCGTTCACCACCTTGGCCTTGCCGGCACCAAAGAACATCAGATCGCCATCCTTCGCGCCCGACAAAGCCACGATCTGCTGCAAGGAATCATCCGACAGGTTCTTGACGATGGGCGACTGCATGCCATCACGGCCCTTGGCCAACTCGTTGAACTTGATCCAGGCCAGGCCCTTGGCACCATAGATGCCGACGAACTCGGTATAGGCGTCAATCTCGCCACGCGTCAGTGCGCCACCACCGGGCACCAACAGACCCGCCACGCGGCCACCCACCATGTTGGCAGCGCCGGAGAACACCTTGAAGTCGACCGACTTCATCACCTCGGTCAGCTCGGTAAGCTTGAGCTTGACCCGCAGATCGGGCTTGTCGG